>NZ_JACSLF010000011.1:0-107679 GCF_018617975.1 Exiguobacterium sp. s21
AAAGATGACTCCCGTACAGTACAGGAATCATCTCCTTGAATCAGCATAAGTTTTTTTATTAATGTCCTTTACAAGGGGTACAGATTACACTCGTTTGGGCGCTTTTTCTCTAGGAGGGATTCTGTGATTGCCATCGGTCCATTGAACGTTCGACTCGATTTGCTGGCTATGATGGCCAGCCTACTTATTCTCTACATCGGCTTTAAAAAAATCGGCTTGTCAGAAAAAGAACGCGACGCCGTCCTCGGCACCTGGTTCGCCGGCTTTCTCGCATGGAAAGGAAGTGCGATCGTCCTCGGTCTCGCGTCGACGGGAAGTTTGGCCTTATCCCTTTATGCGATCGGCGGCACGTGGTCACTTCTCATTGCCGCTGCCGTGATTGCTATTTTTGTATTCCGGCTCACGCCTAGCCTTCGTGGCTATTGGTTGTTCTCGGCCTTGGTCTTTTGGTTTGCGGTGACGCTCGTCGTCCCCAAATATGGGATGCTCCCACTGCTCTCATCTCCGCAACCGCTCCATATCTATATGGCCGGCCTAATCGCCTTGCTGCTCGTCACGACATGGCGCTGGATGCAGAGTCCTACGCTCGGATTGTTACTCTGGACCGTGGTCGGTGCGTTCGCGATTTGGTCGGTCGGGTCGCTTGTGACCGATACATTCGAGTTGTGGTCGCTCATTCCGCTCTTTCTTCTCATCGCCGTCGCCACATATGTAGCACGGCCATCTCAAAAGGCGGTCCAATACGGACTCGGGCTCATCGTCGTGCTCGCCGTCATCAATGCGAGCTTACCGGACGAGACGCCACGGCTCGAGGCCGACTCGTCCCAGACCGGATTGAACATCGGCCAAGTCCCACCGAATTTTGAGTTGAAGCGAACCGATGGGACGCCGTTCAACTTGGAAGATTTACGCGGTGAGCGGGTCGTCGTCAACTTCTGGGCATCGTGGTGCCCTCCGTGCCGGGCCGAGATGCCGGATATGGCCAAGTTTGCCCGAGAACAAGACGATGTGACCATCGTCGCCGTCAATACGACGACGAGTGAACGGGACATCGAGGATGCGCGGACGTTCGTCGCCCCATATGAAGATGCGTTCAAGGTCGTCTATGACGAGGAAGGAATCGTCGGTAACGCCTACCGAATTCAAGCGATGCCGACAACATACGTCCTTGATGAAAATGGGGTCATCATTGCCAAGCAATTCGGCGCGATCGACCACGCCTGGCTCGATGCCGAGACAAACTAAAACCGCCTCCCGGCGGTTTTTTCATTGCTTCAAATAGCCTTGCGTCTTCAAGAAGTCTTTCACGTCGAGCCGGGTTGGTTTCGACAACATCCGTCCCATTTGTCCGGTCCACGTGTCGCTTCGTTGGTTCGACCCACGGGCCGCGTAGTAGTCATGAATCGTCGCATCATACGCATCGAGTTCTTGTTTCAGTTGCTCGGTGTCGGCGACGTATGTGTTCTCATGATAAATATGTTCGAGCGGGAGGCGCGGTTTCTGGTCTTCGACGTGCTCCGGGACACCGACAGCAAGTCCGAAGAGCGGCAATACCCGCTCCGGTAAACTGAGCAGTTCCTTCACAGCGAACATGTCATTGCGGATTCCGCCGATATAGCAAATGCCGAGGCCCATCGATTCAGCGGCCACGACCGCGTTTTGGGACGCGAGCGCGGCATCGATGACCGCGACGAGCAACTTCTCGTCGGTCTCGAGCGTCGCATTCACGTCTGCCTCCCGCAGTTCTCCAATCAACTCGTGTCGATACAAATCGGCGCAGAAGACGAAGAAGTGACCGTTGTCGATGACGTATTGCTGGTTACCGGCGATTTCGGCTAGCCTTGCTTTCTTCTCCGGGTCGGTCACCCCGATGATAGAATAGGCTTGGATGAAGCTCGACGTCGAAGCGCGCTGGGCACTCTCGACGATGAGTCGGATTTGTTCGTCGGTCAACGTCTCATTCGTGAATGAGCGGACGGAGCGATGATTCAATAGTGTGTCGATGACTTGGTTCATGTGTAACATCCCCCTTTTTTCTTATCTTGGCATATGGACGGGCTTGGGACAATTTTTGAGATTCGAACCACTTATCCTCCTAAGGTAAAAAAAAACAAAAACAGAGATGCAGCTACGCATCTCTGTTGCGGACAAGTTATTCCGTCACTTGATTCAAGAATGGTGTGATATCGACGTTGAGTGCTTCCGAGAGACGCGCGCCGAGGTCGCGGTCGGCCCGGTAGAAGTTGCAAATCAAGAGCAGCACCGTATTCTCATGGCGAACTTCTTTAATGTGTGCCACCAAGTTGTTCACGAGCGCCGTTTTCTCTTCTTCCGAGTAGCGACGGTACACTTCACCCGCTTGACCGAAGTCGTTCGTCTTCTCGATTTTTTGACGACCGGCTACGCCTGTGAGCGGTTGTTCCGTCTCGATATAAGCCGCGTCCGGTTTCGGTGCGTCCTCATAGCGGTTTGGTTCATAGTTGACCGGGCTCGTCTGTTGTTTGAACGGCATCGCCCCATCACGCTGATTGTTCGACACTTGTGCGAACGGGCAGTTGATTGGGAGCTGCAAATAGTTTGCCCCGATGCGGTAACGTTGCGTGTCCGAATACGAGAACAAGCGGCCTTGGAGCATCTTGTCTTCAGACGGTTGAATTCCAGGAACGAGCACACCCGGGTTGAAACCGACCGACTCTGTCTCGGCGAAGAAGTTGTCGACGTTCTTGTTGAGTATCATCGTACCGACAAGTTGATACGGGATGACGTCTTCGAACCAATCTTTCGTCGCGTCGAGCGGATCGAAGTCAAAGTTGTCCATATCGGCCGGGTCGAGGATTTGGACGTAAAGATCCCACTCCGGGAAGTCGCCTTCCTCGATGGCGTTGAACAAGTCGCGTGTCGCATGGTTGAAGTCTTCGGCCTGCACTTTCGCCGCTTCTTCCATCGACAAGTTTTTAATACCTTGTTTCGGGACCCAACGGAGTTTTATGTACACCGTGTTTCCGTATTCGTTGACCCATTTGAATGAGTGGACCGATGAGCCGCGCATATGACGGTATGACGCTGGAATTCCTTCATCGCTGAACAAGTGGATGAGCATGCTCGTCGATTCCGGCGTGAGCGACATGAAGTCGAAGAAACGGTCCGGGTCTTGCAGGTTCGTCCGCGGGTCTGGTTTGAGTGAGTGGATTACATCCGGGAATTTGATGGCGTCACGGATAAAGAAGACTGGCAAGTTGTTTCCGACGAAGTCGTAGTTCCCTTCTTCCGTGTAAAACTTGACCGAGAATCCACGTGGGTCACGAAGCGTCTCTGGTGAGCCGAGACCATGAATGACGGTCGAGAAGCGAGCAAAGACTGGTGTCTCTTGTCCCTCTTCCTGCAAAAATTTGGCTTTTGTATATCGTTTCATGCTATTTTTAACTTTGAAGACACCGTGGGCTCCGGCGCCACGGGCATGAACGACCCGTTCCGGTACGCGCTCACGGTCAAAGTGGGCGAGTTTCTCAATTAGCTGATAATCTTCGAGAAGTGTCGGGCCGCGACGACCCGCTGTGATGGAGTTGGCGTTATCCCCGATTGGGACGCCTTGGTTAGTAGTTAGATGACGGTGTTGATCCATTAATATTGCCTCCTCTTAATAATCATTATTACAAGATTAATAATATTAAAAGATAATAATTATTACAAATAAAACGCTCGATGGACTCGAGCGTTTTTGAAATCGCTTTCAATTTTTATGTTTGTGCCGTTGTTCTTTCCGATGGATTTCGGTCACAAGGAGAGCCGCAATGATACCTCCGAGTGATCCCGCGACGATGTCGACCATCGTGTCATCATTCCCGTTCCCTTGCATCGTCGTGTTCAACACCAAGTCCGATGTGAATTCATACATTTCCCAAAGCGCTGCCCCGGCCATTGCGAAAACAACGATATAGACGAAGACGAACCGCTTCGGCATCTCGAGCCGGATGTCCTCATCAAGTCGACTTAAGAAATCGAAGCCGAGAAACGCCAAGAACACGCCGCTCAACACGTGCAGAAACGTGTCCCACCAACCGTTCGAATATAAACCGACGATCGAGCCCAAATATTGCGATGCGAACAAGAAAAGGATATAGGCGACTTTCATCTTGGCGTCGAACTCGGTTTTGAACGTTTTCTCGAGAATGAACGGAATCAATCCCGACACGATCCCCGCCCCAGCGACGCTCGCGTCAAACCATTCCCCTTCGATAATCGACGTGACGAGAATGATTGCCATGAACAACACGAACCCGAATTCCAATAGACGTCCTCGTGTCAGTTTCATCTCCTTACGCCTTCTTTCGTAAGAATGTCTCACCTACTCCATTCCCGTTTCAGCGACCGTTTCAACAACCTTGTCCGAAAATTCGTGCTTTTGTCGGATTCTTCCGTCACCCGTTTGTCTCATACTGAAAGAAACGATTCGAGGAGGAACACTCATGACGATCAACCCTTATCTCAATTTCAATGGCGACTGTCGCGACGCCGTCCTGTTTTATGCCGACGTCTTCGCCGAGCCCGCCCCGGATATCATGACGTTCGGTGCCCAGCCTGGACCGGACGGTGAACCTGTACCGGACGAGCTGGCCGACCTCGTCCTCCATGCCCGTCTGAGCGTCCATGGTACATCGCTCATGTTTTCGGACGCTATGCCGGACGGTCCGGTCACGTTCGGGCAGAACATCACACTCGCCGTCGTGACAGATGACCTCCACGCCATCCGTCGAGAATTCGAGGCTTTATCTGCCGGTGGCCGTGTCCTTATGCCGCTCCAAGAGACGTTCTGGAGCAAGGCGTATGGCATGGTCGAAGACCGTTTCGGTGTCCAATGGCAATTCAGTCACGAGGCTTGACCATGACAAAGACCCCATGCTACTTGCGATGGGGTCTTTCGACTCTTTTTATGATTAGCATTATGACGGGGCCATGAATCAACATTAAATTACTTGTGAACGGAGAAACAAGGCTGTAAGCAAAATGAGATAAAAATTATCTGTTTCTCTATATCGCGTTTAAAAATGAGATTCTGGGTATAAAGTGAAAAAAACTTTCAGGGAGATGGGATAAACTCATGAAAGAAGACAAACACGAACACTCAAATATTCCAATTTGGGCTTATGAGACTATTGAAATAGAAGATTCTAACGTGCATTGGGCACGGTTAGGTCTACAAGAAACAAGAGAGTTGTTCGACTTACTTTCAAAGTTTGACATCAAGGAAGCAGAACACATAGGTAGTACGGCCGTTCCTGGTCTACCCGCAAAACCTATTATAGATGTGATGATTAGTATCGAATCGTTTGAAAAAATCCACGATATTGTTGATACATTAACGTTGCATGATTGGCACTATGTACCACCTGAACTAGATGGACAAGCCTGGCGGAGATTTTTTGTGAAAGTAAAAAATGATAAGCGAGTTGCTCATTTACACATCATGAAAGTGGCAGAAGATCGTTGGGGAAAACAGATTGAGTTTCGAGATAAACTACGAGACAATCCTTCGCTTGTAAAAGAGTACGGGCTTCTTAAAAGGCATTTAGCAAAAGAATTTCGTAATGACCGAGAAAAGTATACTCAAGCTAAAGCTGCCTTTATAAGTCAAGTATTAAACACCTGACTTGGAGGCACGGAAACACGAATTGGGCAAACATGACTGCAACAATGCTTCACTTCGGGCAGAACCATCAATAAAAAAAGAATCAGACCGCATGTTGCGATTTGATTCGGTAACAGCTCGAGACCCCATCGCAAATCCGCGATGGGGTCTCGTTTATTTCTGGGCGACAAAAAAGATTCGTTCCGCGTTCGGGCCCGGAGCTTGGTCCGTAAAGTCAGCGGTGACCGATTTCACATGGAAGCCGGCCCCGATGAGCCATTGCATATATTGCCCCGGTTCGTACGTCCGTTGCTCGTGTGTCTCTTCAACACGCTCATACGTGCCATCTTCGAGGGCGACGAAGAACGTCAAATCGTGTACGACCGAGAGCGGTGCTTCGCCTGGGTCGGCGAACCAGATGTACGAGCAGTCTTCCCCGTTCGAGGCATACGTCTTCTGGTTGAAGAGCGTCTGCATCTTGTTCGGCGAATGTACATCGAAGATGAACATGCCACCCGGTTTCAATTGTTCGTACACCGCCTCGAACGTGTCGATGACGTCGGCCTCATCCTCGAGGTAGCAGAGCGAGTCACAAAGGATCGTCACGGCGTCGACCGGGTGTGGCAATTCAAGCTCCCGCATGTCCTGTTGCCAGAGCGGGAGCGTGATGCCTGCCTCGAGCGCCTTCTCTTGGGCGACTTCGAGCATCGACTCGGATAAATCGAGTCCGATCGTCTCGTAATGTTCCGCCAAGCGAATCGTCGCCGAGCCCGTCCCGCATCCGACGTCAGCAAGCGATGCACCGTCTTGGACGTGGCGACGCACGAAGGCGACCCAATCCTCGTACGGGGCATCTTTCATTAACTCATCGTAGACGTAGGCGAACCCTTCGTACGCCATTAGCCGACTTCCACTTCAACGTGTGGCGCATCTGCCCACAATTTTTCAAGGTTGTAGTAGTCGCGGTCATCGCGATGGAAGATGTGGACGACGACGTTTTCGAGGTCAGCGAGCACCCAACGTGCCGAGTCCATGCCTTCGAATTTGTGGAGCGGAAGCTCGTGCTCGCCGGCCACGTCTTTGATTTCGCGTGCAATCGCTTGGACTTGCTTCTCTGAGTTACCGTGGCAGATGACGAAATAATCTGCGACCGGTGAGATGCCTTCCATGTCGAGGACGACGATATCTTCGGCACGCTTATCGTCAGCGGCCTTCACGATCAATTCTAATTCTTCTTTTACAGTCATACTGTACCTCCTAGGGTGTTTTCACAAAATGGTTATACGTCTCAATCGTCAGTGGAAAGATTCGCACCGACTTCTTCAATAAATAATCGATTGTCTGACGCAACGTCGCGACGACTGCCGCTTCGAGCGAACGGTCCGCGAGGTCACGCAACGTGTCGACGCCCGGATACGACCGGTTCGGTTCAATCGCGTCCGCGACGAATAAAATCTGGTCGAGGCGTGACATGCCAGGCTCTCCGGTCGTATGGTTCTTAATGGCCGATACAACGGCCGGGTCAAGGTCATACGCCCGGTCTAACAGAATCGCGCCGACCGGTGCATGCAGCAGTTCGTCATCGAACGCAAGCAAGCTCGGGTCAAGGTTTTCCTCGACCACGACTTGGCGCATCATATCGCTATCCAAATATTTCGCATAGTCATGCAACATCGCCGCGAGACGTGCTTGCTCCACATCGGCACCGTATAAACGGGCCAACCGATCTGCCGTCTCAACGACACCGAGCGTGTGGATATAGCGTTTCTCCGGTAATGTCGCCTCAATCAATGATTGTGCTTCCTCATACGTCATACAAGTTGCGCTCCTTGATATAAGTTTCGACATCGCGTGGGACGAGATATTTGATTGACTTGTCCCGTTTCGCCCGTTCCCGGATATCGGTCGATGAGATCTCGAGTTGCGGCATATCGATTGTGCGCACATCTGCCTGTCTCGGGATGCGATACCGGCTACCCGGACGCGCAACGGCCCCGAACGTGACGAGGGTCACGAGCGTGTCGTAATCGTACCACTTCTCGAGCGACTCGAGCGAGTCCGCCCCGATCAAGAAGAAAAACGTGTCATCTGGGTACATGTCCCGCAACCGTCTCATCGTCTCGACCGTGTAAGACGGTTCGTCGCGTTCAAACTCGATCAAGCTCAGCTTGAAATCGGCTTGGTCCGCGATCGCCCGTCGTGTCATCTCGATCCGATCCTCGGCCGGACTGAACCCCGCCTTGTGAGGCGGGATCGCCGCCGGTAGAAACCAGACCTCGTCGAGGGCGAGCTGTTCACGTGCCTGCTCGGCAATCAACAAATGACCGAGATGCGGCGGGTCGAACGTGCCTCCCATCAGGCCGATGCGGCTCATGGAAGTTTAATTTGGCGATTTTCTTTCTCGGTCGCCTGTTTGTACAAGACGATGACTTTTCCGATCACTTGAACGACTTCGGCTTTCGTGCCCTCAGCCAATTCACCGGCTACATCTTTCGGCGTATCGGCACAGTTTTGGAGCACTTGAACTTTCAAGAGCTCACGTTTTTCGAGCGCGTCGCTGATGTCTTTGCACATCGCTTCGCTGACTCCATTTTTTCCGACCTGGTAAATCGGTGAAAGGTGGTGTGCTTCAGCACGTAAAAAGCGTTTTTGTTTACCTGATAACATACTATTTATTCCTCCAATAAGCTTTCAATTAACTTCATTCCGACAAGTTGATCCGGTCTCACACCTGTCCAATATTCAAACGCCAAAGCGCCTTGTCCGACGAACATGGCAGTTCCGTTGACGATTTTCGCGTCATTTTTGGCGGCTTCCTTTAAAAACGGTGTGACGAGTGGACGATATATGATATCACAAACGACGGTGTTTTGTCGTAAACCTTTTAATGATCGAGGCGAATGGATACCATCCATCCCCACCGAAGTCGTCTGGATGATCACGTCATAGCATGAGGGATCAATGTCGGTGAGCGCCTGCGCTTCAATGCCGAACGCCTCCGCGAGACGCTCCGCTCGTTCCATCGTTCGGTTTGTGACCGTGACGGCTCGGGTCGGCAAGGCGCTGATTATCCCGCGCGCTGCCCCACCTGCCCCGATAACGAGCACACGTCCCGTCCAATCGGTATGACGGTCGAGTGCGGTGACTAGACCCACACCGTCCGTATTCGTCCCAATCAGCTTTCCGTCCCGTTTATAGACCGTGTTGACGGCACCGGCGGCTTCAGCCGCCTGGTCAAGTTCGTCGAGATACGGGATGACCGCCTCTTTGTACGGAATCGTGACGTTAAAGCCGTCCCAGACGCCGTCCCGCATCGCTTGAAACAAGTCCCCGAGCTCGCCCGGGGCGACGTCGAGTGCTTCATAGTGCCCGAAAAGCCCAGACGCGCTCAGCCACTGCTCGTGCAGGACGGGAGAGAGCGAATGAGCAATCGGGTGACCGAGGACGGCCAGTCTCATACGAGCGCCTCACGCAATGTGACGGCCACTCCTTTTGGTGCCCATGCGGCGATGCGTCCACCTTTTCCGTGAATCGCAACCCAACCGAGTCCGCTGAAGACGATGTCGGTCTTGACGCCGTCACGGAGACTGAACTCGTGACGCACGAGCGGAGGCAACATTTGTAATGTCTTCTCGTTCGGCGGGTTGAGCATCTTACCGATATGGTTTTCGTATAGTTCATCTGCTTTATCGAGCTTCGTCCGGTGTGTCTTCAACTCGTTTGACATGTAGACAACGAATGAGCGCTTGTTGCCTTCCATGTAGTCGAGACGGGCGAGTCCACCGAAGAAGAGCGTCTGTTGCGGGTTCAACTGGAACACGTGCGGCTTGATCTCTTTTTTCGGGGTGATCGTTTTCAAATCTTTCGCATCGACGTAATGCGCCATTTGGTGACGATTGATAATCCCTGGCGTGTCATAAAGGTTCGCATCATCATCGAGCGGGATATCGATCAAGTCGAGCGTCGTTCCCGGGAAATGACTGACCGTGATGATGGCTTCGTCCTCTGCCCCGAAACGTTTGATGACTTGGTTGATGAGCGTCGACTTCCCGACGTTCGTACAACCGACGACATAGACGTCCTTGCCTTTCCGATAATATTCGATCTTTTCGGCAAGCTCGTCGATCCCGTGACCTTTTTTCGCACTGATCAAATGGACGTCAATCGGTTCCAAACCGAGCTCTTTCGCTTCGGCCTTCATCCAGTTAGACATCCGGTTCGGGTTAACCGATTTCGGCAACAAGTCGACCTTGTTCCCGACCAAGAGGACGGGGTTTGTGCCGACCGAGCGTTGGAGCCCCGGCAACCAGCTACCGTTGAAGTCGAAGATGTCGACGATTTTGATGACGAGCGCTTCTTTCGCGCTGATGCCGTTTAAGATACGCAAGAAGTCGTCATCTGTCAGTTCGACGTCTTGAATTTGATTGTAGTGCTTCAATTTGAAGCAGCGTTGGCAAATGACGATCTCGCGATCGAGTGCCGATTTTGGTGCATAACCGACACCGGTCGGGTCTTCCGTTTGAATGGCGACGCCGCAACCGGCGCAATAACGTTTTGTTTCTTCCATAATGTTGTCTGCTGTCATTTGAGTTGCCTCTTCTTCATTCACCGTAGCGCCTCGCCGCTACTCCTGAAGCGTTAATTCCGACGCCTTACGCGCCGTACATGGACAGCCTCCTTCTTCCTGTGCGTTCGAGGTCCTTATTCATCTTTTTTATGTGAATCTTCGGAACGAGAGTGCATCGCTTCACCGATTTTCTCAGCGACCGCCACTTTTGCGCGCTTCGCATCGACAGCGATTTCCTCAACTTTTTTCGTGATCAACACGTACTTCCCGCGACGTTTCATATGGGCGAACACGACTTTTTCAAGCATGCGATTGAACTTGGTGACGAGTCCGTCCGTCTTGACGACCGGTTGCACGTGGATGACGTGAATCCCGGCCATATTGGCGCCGAGCACGTCCGTGAACAATTGATCGCCTAAGAAGATGGCTTCTTTCGTAGAGTATCCATATTTTGCGAGCGCCTGTTTGAATCCAGACGGCAACGGCTTTTTCGCACGCGCCACATAGTGAAGGCCGAGCGGTTCCGTGAACGTACGTACGCGGTTCTCGTTGTTATTCGAGACGACGATGACATCGAGTCCGTGTGATTTCACTTTTTCAAGCCATAGCAAAAGAAGCTCCGGTGCGTGCGGGACGTCCCAGGCCACGAGTGTATTATCAAGGTCCGTCAAAATGACGCGAACCCCACGGTCTTTCAATTCTTCAAGGTCGATGTCAAAAACTGACGCGACGAACTGTTTCGGATAAAGTCGATTAAACACGTTTAAATTCCTCCAATTAGCTAAAGCGATTCAACTACTATACATGTAGTGATATCCCTTCTATGGTAAACGAAAACCGACCAAACGACTAGTGTATCGTTCGGTCGGCCTGAAAAAGTTTTTAAAATCAATCGTTTTGCATCGTCCCGATGACTTCTCCGAGTCGAACCGGGCCGATTTTGGCTGGGTCGATCGTGACGCGGCCTTTCTCAAAACAAAGGATGACGGTCGAACCGAATGAGAAATAACCGACCTCGTCGCCTTTGCCCGCGTGTTCGCCTTCAAGCGTCCATTCGATCGTATTGACGTTCAACGCCCCGACCATGATGTGCTCGTATACTCCAACGGCCGTCTCGAAGCGTGTGACGCGACGATAGTTGCGTGAGAGCGGACGAACCGTCTCCGTCAACCCGATGTCATTCACCGGTGCCGAACGGTCACCGAGTTCATAATGACTGAGCACCCGTCCGGCGAGCGGGACGTGGACGCGATGATAGTCACGCGGGCTCAAATAAAGGACACAGACCGTACCGCCGGCGTAACGTCTTGCTTCTTGTTGCGATCCGAGCAGTTCGGCGAGGGTGTACGACTGACCCTTGACCTCGAAGCGGCTGTCGTCCGTAATATCGGCCACGATGGATAGTTTCCCGTCACATGGCGAGACGACCGAGTCCGGACTTGCATCGATCGGCCGGACCCCTTCTTTCAAATGACGTGTAAAAAAGGCGTGCAGACTCGGATAAGCCTCGATCGGCTCCGCCGCTTCATCAAGATTGACTTGATACGTTTTCGCAAACGAAGGGATGAAGGACCGGCTCGCTGACGATTCAGCGAAGGCACGGAGTCGTTTGGCAATGACCGGGGTCGCGTTCAACTCAAACAAAGTCTGATACAAGCGGCTTTTTATCACTGTGCGCCCTCCTCGTTTTTAAAGAACGTCTCGTATTGTTGTTCAGAGACGGCACCTTCCACACGATCGACTTCCTTTCCATCTTGGAAACGAATCATTGTCGGTGTTCCGTTGATGCCGTAAGTCGTCCAGACGTTGTGGTCGGCCAAGTTGATCGACACGGCGTCATATTCTTCGATGAGTGGCTCGACGTACGGTTTGACTTGCTCACAGTATTCGCAACCAGTCTGCCAGAAGTAGACGACGACTTCCTCTTCTTCTGAAATCTTCGTCTCAAGCTCGTCCGGTGTGACAGCGTTGACGCCTGTCTCCTCGTTCGCATTGTTCAAGAAGAACAAGAGAGCGATCCCGACGATGATGATGACACCGATGATGGCGAACGTGATGAAGTTCGCCCGTTTGGCACTGTTTTTCATATTCGATTCCTCCTAAATAATATAAAAAGAACTGACTCGGATATGAGCCAGCTTGGTTGTAGACGTCTTACTTCTCTTGTGCGACGTCACTAATCCCCATATCTTGGTTAAGCGTGTCCAAGAGTACAATAAAGATCGTGATGACGACGCCAAAGAATGTCGCGAGCATCGCGTTGAACGACACGCCATCGACAGCAGAAATGATAAAGATTGCTGTATTCGAAAGCAAGATCGCCCAGAACAATGTGACTAAGTAACGCATCGATAGTCCCCTCCATCTCACAGATGATTCATGAAAAATTCATACGACCTTAGTATAGCATTGTTACCGTAAAATGTGCGACCTCGATTGTATATTCTTTCCGTCGAAACGGGAAATATGGTACGGTTTGAGAAATAAGCATCTCGTAGAAAAGAGGAACCCTTTATGTCACGTTATTTAATCGCAGTCGATTTAGATGGAACGTTGTTGCGCGACGACAAGACGATCAGTGAGCGCAACGTACGCGCGCTTCAAGCGGCCCGTGAGGCCGGTCATGAAGTCATGATCGCGACCGGACGCCCACAACGCCATTCGATCATGTATTACGAAGAGCTCGGCTTGACGACACCGCTCATCAACTTTAACGGAGCGCTCGTCCATCACCCGAAAGATCCGTCATACAAAGTGACGCACCGGCCGATCCCGCTCAAGACGGCGCACGAGATCATCGAAGAAGTCTCGGACACGAAAGCGCACAACATCGTCGTCGAAGTGACCGACCACGTCTACTTCCATAAAGACCCGCAAGAGTTTTATAGCCCGTATGCCGAGCGCGCGCTCAGCGTCACGTCAGGCAACTTGCTCAAGCATTTGCAGGATGAGCCGACATCGCTCCTCATCCACGCGACGAAAGAGCACGTCGACAACGTCCGTGCTCGTTTGAATAAAGTCCACGCCGAGGCCGTCTTGAACCGCCAATGGCGCATGCCGGAGCACATGATCGAAGTCATGAGCCAGAACACGTCGAAAGCGCTCGGGTTGCGCGAAGTTTCGAAACATCTCGGCATCAACCGCAAAAACATCATCGCGTTCGGCGACGAGGAAAACGACCTCGAGATGCTCGACTACGTCGGCACCGGCGTCGCGATGGGCAACGCCATCAGCCAGTTGAAAGCCGTCGCGGATGAAGTGACCGCGTCGAACATGGAAGACGGCATCGCCATCTACCTCGAAGAACAGCTTGGCATCAAAGCATAATCCACACACCGACTGTTCCTGCAGTCGGTGTGTTTTGCGATTTGCCTACAGAAAGCGCATCAAATAGTCGTCAAAAATCTTGGTCATGACTTTTGGGGTATTGGCTAGGTACACATTGATTTGTTCCGCGTTCGATTCGACTGGATTCGCATCGCGTTCATCCGTCGGGAAGTCAGAGATGCCTTTGATGATGATACACTCGACGTCATTTTTCTTGCAGATATAGGCGATGGCGCCTGCTTCCGTATCCGCGATGGTGACGTTATGCTCTTTGAGTTCTAAATAATCGTTCCACATCACGACCGCTCGATCGGCCGTCGCGATGGTACCGGTCAAAAAATCGTTCCCGTAGTTCGCTAGTTCAATGTCGACGATGAACGATTGCTTGATCAGCGGTTCCACTTCTTTCACCGTGCAATCATATTGAACGGCGCGATGAGGGACGAGGATATCCAACGGGTTGAACGTATCGTCGATTCCGGCACACGTTCCAGCCACAATTACTTTTGCTAAGTTGAACCGAGACATCATATATTGATTGGCTCCCACCCCGTTCGCTTTCCGCACACCGGTGCTGTAGAATACGAGTTCGACGTCATCAACCGTCCTCATGAAGTACTCGCCATACGGGTAGCTGAACCGCTCATCCGCTTTGACGTCATAATGCTCCAATGTCGCTTCGTATTCCCACTTCGTCGCAATACTGACTCCAATCATCACACGTCCACCCCATCTCTTTTTATTCCTATCTATAGAATAACCCCCGCTGAGCGTTCAGCGGGGGTTCATTTCAGCGTCGGAACGCACCTTCGACATTTTCAGTCGGAACCATGTTGATGAAGACGCTTGGATCGGCGTCTTTACAGATTCGCGTGATTTCACGCACTTCGTGGCGCTGGGCGACCATCATGAGCGTCGCTTTCTCGACTTTCGAATACGTACCGATTGCCGGCATGAGCGTGATGCCGCGGAAAACATGCTGATGCAGTTCTTTCGTCACTTCGTCCGGATGACTCGTGACGATGAAGAGCGTCTGCCGCTGCGTGTTCGTATAAATTTCGTCGATGACTTTCGACGTGACGTATAAGAAGACGATCGTATAAAGCGCGGTCGGCCACCCGAACAAAGCACCAGCCCAAAGCGCGATCATCATGTTCATGAGGAACAGATAGACGCCGACCGAGTTGTTCGTGAACTTCGCTAAGATCAGGGCGACGATATCGAATCCGCCGGTCGAGGCACCGAAACGAATCGTGATTCCCGAACCGATGGCGAGCAAAACCCCACCGAACACAGCATTCAAAAGCGGGTCGTCCGAAATGATTGACGACTGCGGAAGCACGCGAATGAACACGGTGACTGCCGCGACGCTGATCAATGTATGAATCATCATGTTCTTGCCGAGCATGAAGTAGCTGACGATCAAGAGCGGCACGTTCAAGACGAAGAACCAAATCCCTTCTCCGAGCTCAAACGGTGTCCCCGCAAACAGTTTCGTAAAGATTTGGGCGAGCCCTGTAAATCCGGTCGAGTATACCCCCGCCGGGATTAAGAATAATGTCATAGATAATGCAACGAACACTCCCCCGATAATCGAAACGATCCCGATGCGTGCGTGTTCTTTAACGGCTTCCGTCAAGTTCTGTCTCCCCTTTCAAAAATGGCTAAGAATCAAGATAACATAGTTTTCTAGTGCTGCCTACCATAAAAATAATGGGATGTGTTCGCGCTTCTAATAAAAAAACAAGCCGGCCGGGGCCGACTTGTTGAGCTGATGCGTTTGGTCACGCTTTCACTGTCTCGATGGTCACCGTATCGTTTGCCGGGACCGTGACGACGTTTCCGTAGACACGAATCGATACGTCCGTACCGCCCGTCTGTTTAATCGTCACTTGTTCACGCGTCGACGTGACCGTCAAGTGATGACCGCGCCAGAGCATGTTGAACGAGTACCCGTTCCAGCCCTTAGGAATCATCGGGCTGAACGTGAGCTCCGACTCGAGGGCGCGCATGCCTGCGAAACCGTGAACGATCGACATCCATGAACCGACCATTGATGTGATGTGAAGCCCGTCTTCTGTATCGTTGTTATAGTTATCGAGATCGAGTCGTGCCGAACGTTGGTACAACTCGACCGCCTTGTCTTCGTAACCGACTTCGGCCGCAATGATTGAGTAGACGCAAGGCGACAAGCTCGACTCGTGAACCGTACGCGGCTCATAAAAATCGAAGTTAGCACGCTTCTGTTCGACCGTGAAGCGGTCGCTGAACGTATAGAGCCCTTGGAGCACATCCGCTTGTTTGATGAAGTTCGAGCGGAGGATGCGGTCCCACGACCAGTTTTGGTTGAGCGGCAAGTGTTTCGGATCAAGGTCTTTCACCAAAATCTGTTCTTTATCCATGAAGCCGTCCTGTTGCATGAACACGTCTGGGACGAGGTCATCTTTCGGATAGTACATCTTCGTTTGGATATCGTTCCACTTCACGAGTTCTTCGTCTGAAAGACCGAGCGTCGCGACAAGTTCTTCAAGGCGCGCCGGCTCTGCTTCTTTCAAATAGTTGTACACTTCTTGCGTGTACTCGAGCGTCCAAGCGGCAATCAAGTTCGTGTACCAGTTGTTGTTGACGTTGTTGTCGTATTCGTTCGGACCTGTGACGCCTAGGATCATATACACGTCTTTGTGCGGGACAAAGTTGACGCGGCTCGCCCAGTAACGCGAGATCTCGACCAATACTTCAAGTCCGTATTGACCTAGGTATGACTTGTCGCCCGTGAAGTTCGTATAGTTGAAGATGGCATGGGCGATCGCACCGTTCCGGTGAATCTCTTCATGCGTGATTTCCCACTCGTTGTGGCACTCTTCCCCGTTCATCGTCACCATCGGATAGAGGGCGCCTTCCATGCCGACGTTCTTGACCGCGTTCTCTTTTGCTTGTGGCAATTGGTTGTGACGATATTTGAGCAAGTTCCATGAGACTTCCGGTTTCGTCGTTGCCAAGTAGAAGTGGAGGCAATATGCTTCCGTATCCCAGTATGTGGCACCGCCGTATTTCTCACCGGTGAACCCTTTCGGTCCGATGTTGAGGCGCGAGTCTTCGCCCGTGTACGTCTGATACATGTTGAAGATGTTGAAGCGGATGCCTTGTTGCGCTTCAGCGTCCCCATCGATGCGGACGTCGGCATCTTCCCAACGAGCGAGCCATGCTTCTGTCTGCTCGGCGAGAAGCGTTTCAAAGCCTTTTTCGAACGCCATCTCGACACGTTGCATCCCGATCGGCTGCAATTCCTCGATTTCATAATCACGGTTCGTGACGACCGAGACGTACTTGTACGCCGTCGCCGTCTCGCCAGCTGGTGCCGTGACCGTGAACTTATTAGCGACGTAAAGGTCCGTCGCGTCGAGCACTTCGCAACGTGCCCCTTCGACGTCAGCGATCATCGATGCCGTGACGTGCCAGTCGAGCTTCTTCGTTTTCGTTGTCACGAACCCGAAACGCTCTTCGACGCCGTGTTCGACCGGCAACCAGAACTTCTCGTCATAGTTCGAATCTTCGTTAACGACGTCGCCGTCCAAGAAAGGTGTGAACTCGACTTTCGCTTCGTAGTTGACCGGAGTGACGTTATAACGGATCGCCAAAACCTCTTTGTCGACGATGGAGAAGAAACGCACGACTTCGACGTTCGTTTCTTCCGTCCCATTCACGAGCGTGAACGTTCGTGTCAAGACACCGCGCTGCATATCGAGTTCACGCGTAAAGTCCTTCACTTTCCATTTTGCCAAGTCTACCGGCGTACCATTGATGGCGACACGAAGACCGATAACGTTTGTCGCGTTCAATACTTTTGCGAAGTATTCCGGATAGCCGTTCTTCCACCAACCGACCCGTGTCTTATCAGGGTAATAAACCCCAGCCACATAAAAGCCTTGGTGTGTATCATTCGAATACTCTTCTTCAAAATTGCCGCGCATCCCCATATGTCCGTTACCGAGTGAGGTAATTGATTCCGCGAGGCGGTTTTCTTCCGGATGTAGGCCTTTTTCCGTTACTTTCCATTCATCGACTGCAAACAATCGTTTCATCTGTCTGCCACTCCTTTTTCTCTACAAGGCTACTCGTCATCAGACAAACGATTTATGCAACCGCTTGTCTATGAAAGCGCTATATTTCAATCTCACTTCTCATTTTACACAACTCGCGCAAGAATGCAATCGTTTGCATAAAACTTTTTCTTCCTTTTTTCTTCATGATTTATCAAAAAACCTATCAGACCGCTTAACGGCCTGATAGGTCATGATGTTCGTCATTCGTAATCGCGTCCAAACGTAGCGTTCGCCGCATGTCCTTCAAACATCGGACTGTGTCCATCGTTGAATCCGGTGTCCGGTTCATCGAGAATTAAAGCATACCCACCATTTAAAATATCAACATATGCCTGATTGACGTCGTCGTCAGCAAGACCGAGATCGAGCAACGCCCGCTTCACTTCCCGCTCGCCTTCAGCCACACCTGCAAACTTTTGCATCCAATTGGCGCTTGCCTCTTCCACTCTCGCATTGGTGTCTCGTTTGACGAGAGAGACGTCTTGTTTGTCTCTCGCGACGACATATAAATCGCGTTCCTCATAGCCTCGTTCGGTCAATTGATTGATTTGCCGCCTCGTCCTGATACGTGTCTACAAATCGACGTTTGCTCATCGTTCCTCATCCTTTCGGATTGTCTGATCATCGATGATCACATCGGTTTGCCCGACTTCCGTCACTTCGATTTCTTCTTTACGGAGCGTTTCGGTCAGAGTTTCCATTTCTTCCGTCACTCGTTTCCGAACGATAATTTCTTCGACGACGACTGGACGCTTCACGACAAACGCCCGTTCTTCGATCACTTGAATTCGGAGATGGTCTCCTTCGTCAATCGTACGAATGCCCGACTGGTTAAAGTCGTAGTCCTCGAGCACATCCTCCGAACCGACTTTCCGCTCTACATGAACTTGTTCTCTTAGGACGGGGACTTCAATCTCTTGATCTGTTTCTGTGACGTGGCGATTGATGACGACTTCTCCCGTTTGCACCGCTTGTTTCTCCACGATCATTCGTTCTTCATGTAGAGAGAGCGTCTGTTCCTCAGTTTCTGGCGCTGTCTCCGTCTTCGGCTGCGCAGAATCAATGCGCTGCTCGTTTCGATCAGCATCAACGTAGAGAAAAAGCCTCCCTTGTTCGACTTCCTTCGCAAAACGATCCTGTTGTTCTGCCGTCAACCGCATACTTTTTAGCCAACGCTCAATTGGACGTTCACTGGAGGTGACTAACGAGGCGACGGTGCCCGGTTCATCGGTGACGAGCACATATAGCTTTGAATGACGTCGAACCGCGTCAGCAACGTCCGCTCGTTTGACGAGGACGTACATATCCTCTTCATCATACCCCTCTCGTTTCAAATCGACTGTTCGATTCAGCAACGCTTCAGGTTGGTCAAACACTTCTGAGATAATCGCATGTTTCATAGCTTTCGTCCTCCTATGGTGACAATTGGCGAAAAAAAGGATGGTCCCTCAGAGAGAGCCATCCTTGTCGAGGTACTTAGTCAATCAGATTAGAAGCGGTCGCGCTCATCACGACGTGTATGGTCGCGGTCATGATCACGATGGCGAAGGTCGTCTTCCCCTTCGACGTGCGCCTCTTCTTTACGTAACGTCTCACGTACCGTTTCCGTATCTTTGACTTTTTCTTTGCCGACGACGATTTCTTCAGCCACGACATCTTTTTTCGTCACATTGACACGTTCTTCTGTGACTGGAACGCGAATCTCATCGCGGTCTGTCGTCGCATCGTAAGAATGTCCTGTCACTTCACGTTCTCCGTCGACGCGTCGGCGTTCTACATATACTTCGTCGCGCTCAACTTCAACGTCCACGCGTTCTTCACGTTCGACGACATCTTTCTCAACACGTACTTCTCCAGTCTGAACACGTTCTTTGTTCACAAGAAGACGTTCTTCATGTAACTCGAGTTTTTGTTCATCCGTCAAATCTGTACGGTTGCGGATGTCTTCATCCATATCGTCGAAACGGTTAGCACCAATCCCTGCCCCAGTTGCGCCAAGGTTATGCGCAGTCATATTACCTGCCTCATTTCCTTCTGAACCATAACCTGCTGATGTGCGTCCGCCTTCGAACGTATCGTTACGACCATTATCGAACACGCCGTCATTCGTATCTAACAAGAGAATCATGCCACCGTTCTCGATGTCTTGGTGATAGCGTGCTGTCTCTTCTTCTGAGAAACCGAGTTTATCGAACGTATGACGAACTTCATCTCCTCCGTCTGCTACTCCGAAGAAGCGATCAAGCCATGACGCTTTCGTCTCTTTTACTTCTGCATCCGTTGAACCTCGAACCATTGAAAGGTTCGATTTATCTTTCACTACTACGTATAAATCGTCTTCGCGATGCCCTTGAGCACGAAGCTCATCAATTTTTGAAACAAGTTCTGATTCCTGATAGTAAGTGCCTACATAACGTTTGTTATCCATGATTGTATCTCCCTTTCAAATTCTTTATTTTTTGGTTGTTGGCTGGGCGGATTCGCATTGATCTGCCATTCGGCCGGTAATGTAAATGTTCCCCCATGCTTTCTTTTCAAGCACTATTTTCACATTTGTAATCTTTCTGTAATATTATGACTTTCGACCGATTGATTATTCTACTATCATATATTCTCATTTTTCATACAAAAAAATCTTCCGCAAGATGCGGAAGATTTTCGCTTAATCGACAACTTCTGTTTTCTTTTTCTGACCACACGACTGTCGAACGACTAAATAGTGCGGGACGATCACGCGTTTCCCATAAGGAGGTGCGCTATCACCGATTTGTTCAATCAAACAGTTTGTCGCCTCGAAACCGAGACCGAAGATATTAATCTCAACGGAAGTGAGCGGCGGGTTCGAATGTTCGGCGATATAGACGTTGTTAAAACTAACGACGGCCACATCTTCAGGAATCTTGAGACCCATTTCGCTCAGCGTACTGATTACCCCGAGCGCCATCATGTCATCACTTACGACAACGGCTGTTGGCGGCTCTTCTAGTCGAAGTAACTCTCGTACAGCTTTAGCCCCACCCTTTGTCATGAACTCGGCACGGGCGATATAGTCTTCCCGGACCGGGATGCCCGCTTCCATCAAAGCGGTCGCGTACCCGTTGCGACGATCTTGCGTAACGGCGAGTTTATCCGATCCCCCGATGAAGGCGATACAACGATGACCAAGATTATACAAGTGCTTCGTCACTTCCCGCCCAGCCAAGTAATTGTCCGTATCGACATATGTGATTGACGAGGCGTCCCCAAACGGCTTCCCTACGACGACGAACGGGAATTTCGTCTGACGCAAGTATTGAACGACTTTGTCATCTTCACGTGAGTACAAGACGATGACTCCGTCAACGCGACGTCCTTGCACCATCTCGATGACCCCGGACAATACTTCTTCTTCGGTCACACCCGTTGTCATATAGAGCGAGTAGCCATTTTGATGCGCTTTCGTACTGATCCCGCGTAACACTTCCGGGAAAAATGGATTTTGCAGCGTCTTCGTCGCCGCGCTCGGCATGACGAGACCAATCGACTGCGTCGAGCGGTTGGCAAGGCTTCGGGCGTGAATGTTCGGATGGTACCCGAGTTCTTCCATAGAACTGCGTACACGCTCTTTTGTTTTTTGACTGATACGCGGACTGTTGGCGATGACGCGAGACACGGTCGACGGTGCGACATTGGCGTGTTTGGCGACATCTTTAATCGTGATTTGCATGATGCTCCCCTTTGCTTCCGTTAGTTCAAAGTTCCCTACCACAGGGTATCCTCAGCTCGCGCTCTTGCGACGCTTCCACATGACCAATCCAGTCAAGAAAATCGGGATGGCGACCACGAGTAGACCAATCGTCCACATGTTCACTTCCGATTCTTCGACGATGTAGGCGTTCGCACTTTCTCCTGCGAGTTTGATGGTGAACGTGCCACGGCTGTCCGTGACAAGTTGTGAGAACAAGAGACCACGAAGCCGTGTATCTTCTCCGACCTCGCTTACCTCGAATTCAATCTCTCTGTCCTCGGCGTTCATATTGATGGCGTACAGCGCGACATCTTCGCCGTCACGACGTTCAAACACGGCCATGCC
The DNA here is from genome assembly GCF_018617975.1 of Exiguobacterium sp. s21. NCBI lineage: Bacteria > Bacillati > Bacillota > Bacilli > Caryophanales > Exiguobacterium > Exiguobacterium sp. s21. The sequence continues at coordinate 21,696 of NZ_JACSLF010000011.1, forward strand.
GTCTTTCGAAGCGATCATCCGTTGTTCACCGGTCGCAAACACCGGGTATTCGGCGCGCATCCGGTTCATCGTCGCAACGTATTCATGGAGCTCTTCATTTCCAGGGAAATCGGTCATGACCCGGTTCGCGGGATCAGCCCCGCCTGACTGGGCATTCTCCGTTCCTTGGAAGACGATTGGCATCCCCGGTGACGCGTAAAGGGCGAACAATCCGAGGCGGAGCCTGCGTTCGGCCGACTCGGCACCACCTAGTTCCGCGACGTGCATGAAACGTTCGACGTCATGGTTATCGAGGAATGTCGCCATTTGGTTCGGATCATTAAAGAACGTCTCGGCGTAACTTGCGGCCACGTCGATTTCGTCGACGTTCGCCGTCTTTTGCGTCATCGTCTTCGAGACGCGGTCATAAAACGTGAAATTGGTGATGCTGTTGAAGCCTAAGCCATCATACTCGGCGACATACTGCGGGTCCGGATCGAACACTTCGGCCAAGAGATAAAAATCTGGATCGACTTCACGGACCGCTTTGGCGAAATCTTCCCAGAACGGCTTATCGACGTGGCGCACCGTATCGAGACGATAGCCGTCGATCCCGGTCTCTTCGATCCAATACGTGGCCGCCTCGAGCAAGTAGTCTTTCACTTCCGGGTCTTCGGTCTTAAAGTCGGGCAAATCGAACAGCCAGTGCGTCTCGACTTGTTCTTGATCGTTCCACAGCACAATCGGTAGCTCGTCATGGAACCAGTCTGGTTTTTCTTCGACCCACGGATGGTTCGGCCCGACGTGGTTGACGACAAAGTCGAGGATGACTTTCATATCCCGCTTATGCGCCTCATCGACGAGCTCCTGCAAATCTTCTTTCGTCCCGAATTGGGGATCGATGTCATAAAAATCTTTAATCCAATAGCCATGGTAACCGCCCGGCATGTTTTCAAACACCGGCGTCAACCAGATGGACGTGAATCCGAGCGACTCGATGTAATCAAGTTTTTCAATCACGCCTCGGATGTCGCCCCCATGAAAGGCTTTCGGGTCATTCTGATCGACCTGATCATTGTTGTCCGGATTCCCGTCAACGAACCGATCGACCATGATAAAGTACATGCGTTCCTGTTCCCACGATGCTGCTTCTTTCGCTCCGACGACTGTTGGAAACAAAAGAAGCGACAGAAGAACGAGCACGACGCCTCGCCTCATATCGCTTCCCCCTTAAGTGAGTATTATCCTTTCGTACCACCGGCAGTGAGACCCGAGACGAAGTAGCGTTGGAACATGAAGAACAAGAGAACGATTGGGAGGGCCGAAAGGACGGCGCCTGCCGCGAACAACGTGAAGTTGTTGTCGAACTGTCGAGAAATCATGTTGTAAAGACCAACCGCGAGCGTCTGTTTCTCTGGTGTCCGAAGGACGAGCGATGCCAAGATGAAGTCGTTGAACGGGCCCAAGAAGTTGAAGAGGGCGATCGTTGCGACGATTGGCTTCGCGAGCGGCAAAATGATTTGCCAGAAGATACGAAGGTGACCGGCACCATCCATCCGAGCGGCTTCATCGAGCTCTTTCGGAATCGTATCGAAATAACCTTTTGCCAAGTACGTATTCATCGGAATCGCGCCACCGGCATACAGCAGAATGAGTGCTGTGTGCGTGTCGAGAAGACCGAGCATGTTGAGCAATACGTAGATGGCGATGATGGCGACGAATTGCGGCACCATTTGCAAGACGAGGAACAAGATGAGCGAGTTCTTCCGTCCGACGAAACGATAGCGCGAGAACACATAACCAGTGATCGTCACCAAGATGACAGCGAGCGCCATCGTAATGAAAGCGATTTTCAACGTGTTCACATACCATAAACTATAATCCGAAATCGTTAAATCGAACAAGTTTTTATAGTGAATGAACGTCGGATTTTCTGGAATGATTTTTGACGTGATGGTACGACCCGGGTTGAATGACGTCCCTACCACCCAAAGCATTGGATAGAGAATGATGATCGACGCAAGCGTCAAGATGACATAAGAGAACGCCAAATTGATTCGTTTTTGTTTTTTCATATCAAATCATATCCTCGTCTTTGAAAGATTTTGTCCGACGGAACTGGATGACGGCAAGTGTCATGATGAAGAATGACAAAATGAGCGTGATCGCAGCCGCAAGTCCGTATTGCGGGTTGGCTCCGAGAGACAATTTGTAAATCCATGAAATCAAGATATCGGTACCACCGGCAGTTTGTCCCGGTACAGCCGGTCCACCGCCGTTAAAGAGATAGATGATGTTGAAGTTGTTGAAGTTGAATGTGAACTGCGTGATGAGAATCGGTGCTGTTGCGAACAGAAGCATCGGTAACGTAATCAAGCGGAACTTGTCAAAGATGGTCGCACCGTCAATCGTCGCCGCTTCATATAAGTCGCCAGGGATCGATTGCAATACCCCAGTCATGAGCGTCATGATGAACGGGAAGCCGAGCCACCATTGAATCAAGATGAGCGCGCTGCGCGTCGCCGTCGGATCGGTCATCCAGTTGATCGGATCAAGTCCGAACGCTGGAAGGATCGTCGTGTTGAACACACCGAACGATTCGTTGAACATCGAACGGAAAATCAAGATTGTGATGAACGCTGGAACGGCCCATGACAAAATCAAAATCGAGCGGAACAAGCGGCGGAAGCGAAGGCCTTCTTGGTTCAAGAGGACCGCAAGGAAAATCCCGATCGCGATGACACCGACCGTCGAAGCGACCGTCCAGACGAGTGTCCAGCCGAGAACGCCGACGAATGTGTCGCGCCAAATTTCGATTTCAAAAATTCGTGTGAAGTTCTCAAACCCGATCCACTCGACAAGTTTTGCCGGTGGTGCGTTGTTGTAACGATAGTTCGTGAACGCGATCAAGAATGTGAAAATGAGTGGTAATACGACTGTGAAGACGAGCAAGATGAGCGACGGGATCAACATCAAGTATGGGAATCCATGGTCGCGCAAGTTGCGGAGTTGCACTTGGAACGTTGGGACGTTTAGGTGCTGATCACGAATGCGACCGACTCGGTAGGCGTCACGAATGTTCCAGATGTAGAACGCGATTCCGAAGAAAAGTAAGATTAATGCGACAATCCCTTCTACCATCAAGAAGATGGAGTGGTCGTTACGAGGTCCTGCCACTTCGCCAAGCGTGATCAATCCCCAAAGGCCACCACGGTCGCCAGGTCCTGCGCCCGCTCCTTTGAAAAAGAGATCGTAGTTTACTGCAAAATAAGACATGATAACGATAAAGAAAGCGATCGCTTTCGCTTTTTGATTGTTATAGAATTGACCGGCTCCCGGAATGATCGAAAGTAATGCGGCGTTCCGAGCATGATTGGTCGGTTTTTCCGGACGTTGTTCCGGCGTTTTAGGGTTCGCGATTGAAGCCATCCTCAATTTCTCCTTTCAATTTGAGCAAATCAATCGAGCAAGCGTTTGCTCAATTCTAGAAAATGAGGGGGAACGCCAGTCGGCGTACCCCATCATTTCATATCCTTATTGGTTGTTTGCTTGGATTTGTTGCTCGATGACTTTAACAGCATCGTCAGCTGATTTTTGTGCATCTTGCTTGCCAGTTGCTACGAGCTGAAGTGCTTGTGCCATTGGCTCCCAAACTTGTCCCATTTCAGGAATGTTAGGCATTGGGATTGCGTTCGTCGCTTGATCGAATACCGCTTTCGCAACTTCGTTCGACGTGATTGTCTCATTCGACTCGAGTGCTGCTACTGGTGGGATCTCGTTGTACGCTTCGAACATTTTCAATGCGTTCTCTTCGTTCGTGAGTTCTGCGAGGAACATTTCAGCCCACTCTTGGTTTTCTGTGTAAGCAGAAAGTGCGTATGCCTTCACGCCCATGAACGTCTTGATTGGCTCACCGTTTGGAAGTGTCGGCAATGCAGACGCTCCAAGGTTGACGCCAGCATCTTGGTAACCAGCTACGGCCCATGGTCCGTTCATGACTGTGTGTGCTTTTTTCTCAGTGAAGAGTTGGTCCAGCGCTTGGCCACCAGACTCGCCGATCAACCCTTTAGGGAAGAGGCCTTCTTGGTACCATTTGCCGATGTAGTCGAAGCCTTCGACTGCGCCTTCGTTGTTCAAACCGACGTCGGTTGGGTCGAGCGCGCCGCCGTCTTCTTTGAAGACGTAACCGCCGAAGCCAGCCACTACACCGTGAGCGAAGTAGAAGTTATCCCAAAGACCAAGGAAGCCGTACTCGCCTTTGTCTTTAAGATCTGTAGACAACTTGTACAAGTCGTCCATTGAAGCAGGAGCTTCTGATACCAAATCCTTGTTGTACATGAGGACTGGTGTTTCAACTGATTTCGGATAGCCGTAAGCTTGTCCGTCGAACATGACAGCCGATTTCGAAGCGTCTGTGAACGACTCGAGTGCGCCTTCATCCGTAAGTGGAGCCAAGTGACCTTGATCAGCGATCGTTCCGATTTGGTCGTGTGGTACGAGAACGATATCAGGACCTTTACCAGCCGGGCCGTCAAGCGCCAACTTGTCTTTTTGATCCGTCATTTGAACTTCAACGACTTCAACTGCGACGCCGTGTTCTTCTTCAAACGCCTTCGCAACTTCTTTCGTCGTTTCCGACTTTTCAATATCCTCCCAAATTACGATTTTTTCTGGCTTGTTCTCGCTAGAAGAACCGCCTTCGTTAGTAGAACCATTGTCCGTACCGCCACCACATGCAGCAAGTGCACCGAAAGCGAATACTGCCGTTGAAAGTCCTGCTACCATTTTTTTCATCTTCATGATGAAAAACCTCCCCAAGGAATAGTATGGTCAGATTTGCGCAATCGCACCGACCTACTGATTTTAAACAACTCCGCTACAGAATCAGTAGGTTAGTGAAAACGTTTGCATCCTCACCTCAATTTTTATTATACAGTTGTGTAAGCGTTTTACAAGACTTTTTTTTAGGAATTTTTCCTGCTGTTGTCCCATTTATCTCTTTTTGAAGTTTTTGTAGGTGTTTTTCTTATGAAATAAGGAATCGAACGATTGACAAAATGTAAACGCTTTATTACCCTTTGCTTGAGCAAACGTTTTCACAACTGTTGTTTCTTTTCTGAACAGACAGTGTAAAATGGTTATAACTCTTAATAGAGAAAGGAATTCAAACCCATGATCAAAGAAGCCATCTACCACCGCGCCATGTCACCTTTCGTGTACAAGTACGACCGAGAAACGATACATATCCGGTTCCACACAAAAAGAAATGATATCCAATCCGTTGACTTAATTTGGAACGATCCATATGACTGGCACTCGGAAGATCCGGCCATGTGGAACTTTGATCCGAACAAGCCGAGTTTCTGGCGTACGTTCGAGACACCGATGGAAAAGATTGGACACGACGACCAATACGACTACTGGTTCATCGCCATCAAGCCGCCGTTCCGCCGACTCCGTTACGGTTTCCGCCTCCATGACGGGAACGAGACGGCCGTCTATACGGAAAAAGGTTGGTTTGAAGACAAACCGCTCGATGACACAGGCTACTATTTCTGCATCCCGTTCATCAATCCGGTCGACATCTTCCACGCCCCGTCATGGGTGAAGGACACGGTCTGGTATCAAATTTTCCCGGATCGTTTTGCCAACGGCGATGACTCGCTCAATCCCGAAGGCACGCTCCCATGGAATAGTACCGAACCGACGACCACGAACTTCTTCGGTGGCGACTTCCAAGGGATCATCGACCATATTGACCATATCGTCGATCTAGGGATCACCGGGATTTACTTCTGCCCGATCTTCAAAGCAACGACGAACCATAAATACGACACGCTCGATTATATGGAAATCGATCCGCAGTTCGGAACGAAAGAGCAGTTCAAACAACTCGTCGATCTTCTCCACGAGAACGGTATCAAAGTCATGCTCGACGCCGTCTTCAACCATGTCGGCTACAACCACCCTTGGTTCTTAGACGTCGTCGAAAAAGGACCACAGTCAGAGTACCGTGACTGGTTCTATCTTCGTGACTTCCCGATCGAGACGACGCCGAAGCCGAACTACGACACGTTTGCCTTTGAGAAAAACATGCCGAAAATCAATACGGAGCACCCGGCGCTAAAAGCTTATCTATTAGAAGTCGCCCGCTACTGGGTCGAAGAGTTCGGAATCGACGGCTGGCGACTCGACGTGGCAAACGAAGTCGACCATGCGTTCTGGCGTGATTTCCGTAAAACGGTGAAAGAGGCAAATCCTGAAGCATACATCCTCGGCGAAATTTGGCATGATGCCCAACCGTGGCTCCAAGGCGACCAGTTCGATGCAGTCATGAACTATCCGTTTACAAACGCGAGCCTTAACTATTTCGCCCTTGACCGGACGACGGCGTCCGAGTTCCGTGACGAATTGACGCGTGTCGAGATGATGAACACGATGAATGTGAACGAAGTGACGTTCAACTTGATAGACTCGCACGATACACCACGTGCCCTGACACGAGCGAAAGGACATAAAGGGAAGTTCAAGTTACTCATGACGTCGATGCTCACGTACACAGGAAGCCCATGCATCTATTACGGGGACGAGATCGGCCTCGAAGGCGAACAAGATCCGGGTTGCCGCCGTTGTATGCCGTGGGACGAAGCCGAAGAAGATCGCGAACTGTTCCGCTACGTGCAGAAATTGATTCGACTCCGCAAAGAGCATCCGGTGCTCGCGAACGGCGGCTCGTATCGTTTCAATCTCGTCGACGATGAGGACAACGCCCTCATCATCGAGCGTTGTACGAAAGATGAGACGTATTTGATATACTTCAATAACTCTGATTCCGTATCAAAACTTAATCCGCTCGGCCATACCGGAAGCGCTTACGATTTGCTGCGCGACCATGATGTAGACTCGCTCGAAGTCGAGCTCGCACCGTACAGCGCCACGATTTTAAAAATGAAATAAATTCCGTTTTGCACCCGTTTCGGCGGGTGTTTTTTTTGTTGAAAATAATTTGCCAAATCCCTTTCTTTTTCATTTCAAAAGGAGTAACATGACCCTTGTGATTTTGACAACGTAAATATTTCATATAGAGAATTGTAGAAACAAGGGAGAATACAACATGCCGACAAAAGACACCGAACAGCTCAGTTTATTTAAAATCTCGTGGCCGATTTTCATCGAACTCGCACTTCATATGGGGACCGGGATCATCGCCACGCTCATGCTCGCCCATTACTCCGATGCTGCCGCTTCCGCGGTCGGCGTCGCCAACCAAATCTTGAACGTCTTCTTAATCGTCTTCAGCGTGACCTCGGTCGGTGCGACCATCTTGATCGGTCAAGCGATCGGCGCCAATCGGATGAAGAAGAGCCGTGACTTCGCCCGTTCCGCCGTCAGCTTGAACATGTGGCTCGGCGTGCTCATGGTCGCGGTCGTCTTCTTGTTCGGTGAGACGTTCCTCCGTTTGTTCGGCTTATCGGATGAGCTGTTCGACCATGGCCTGTTATTCTTGCAGATTGTCGGGTTGTCGCTGTTCACCGAAGCGCTCATCATGGCGCTCAGTTCCGTCCTCCGGAGCCACGGGATGACGAAGCACGCGATGCTCGCGACGCTTCTCATCGATATCATCACGGCCATCGGAGCCATGATCGCCGTCATGGGTTGGTTCGGTCTCCCGGTCACGGGTGTCGCCGGCGTCGCATGGGCCATCGTCATTGCCCGCTTCTCAGCCATGGTGCTATTGTTCTGGATCGTCAAGAAGCGGCTCATGCTCCGCTTCCCGCTCAAGGAATTGATTCGTCCGAAACGCGACGACATTCGCGCCTTGCTCCAAATCGGCGTACCATCAGCCGGAGAGAACTTGTCATATCAGTTCTCGCAAATCATCATCACCGGTTTCATCGCCACGATGGGCGAGGCTTCCCTCGCCGCACGGGTATACGTCATGAACTTGTCGATGCTCGCCTTCTTGTTCACGGTCGCCGTCGCGCAAGGGACGCAATTATTGATTGCCCGTGACATCGGCGGGAAACGGTTTAAAGAAGCGTATACCCGCGCCGTTAAGACGTTGAAGATTGCCATGTTCGCTTCACTCGTGGCGTCGCTCGGACTCGCCGTCTTCGGCAAGTCGCTGCTCGGCTTGTTCACATCGAACCCGGATATCATCGCCGTCGGGGTGCCGATTTTATGGGCGACGCTCATCCTTGAGCCAGGTCGCGCCATGAACATCGTGTTGATGGGATCGCTCAAGTCGGTCGGCGACGTTCGCTTCCCGGTCATGATCGGGATTGCCTCGATGTGGGGCGTTGCCGTCGTCTTCAGTTATTTGTTCGGACTCCAAATGGGACTCGGCGTCCTCGGCATTTGGCTCGCCTTCTCGCTCGACGAGTGGTTCCGCGGTTTCTTCGCCTTCCGTCGTTGGAAATACGGCACGTGGCAACAAAAAGGCTTCCAGTTCGAACCGAAGCCAACTTCATAATCAACCAAAAAAAAGCGGTCGCTGTGACCGCTTCTTTTTTCATCGATTTAGGAACGCCTGCATCGCCTGGCGATGAACGTCCGTCTGACCACATTTCCGTTGCCAGATGATTTCTTGCTCGAGACCGTCCTCGAACGAGTCGGCCCGGAATAACGCCTTCATGCCTTGCACCGCCGTCGGTGACTTGGCTGCGAGCGTCTCGGCATAGGCCGTCAATCGCTCCAAGTACGCCTCATCCTCGACGAGCTCGGTGACGAGACCGAACGTTTCGGCCTGTTCGGCATCAATCGTGCTGCCGCTCCACATCCAAGCGAGCGCGAGATCGGGCCGCATCAAGCGCCGTAAATAGTACGGACCCCCGGCATCGGCGACAAGGCCGATTTTGATGAAGGCGGAACTGAACTTCGTCGACCGGGCGACGAGACGGACGTCCGCCGCGAGCGCCAGACTGAGTCCCGCCCCCGCCACGACCCCGTGAATGCCGGCGATGATTGGTTTCGGACAGTCGGCAAGCGCCCGCACGAGCGGATGGTACACCTCTTCCAAATACACCCCATAGTCGGCGTCACTCTCAATCGTCAAGTCCTGTCCCGATGAGAAGGCACGCCCTTGCCCGACGAGCACGATGACGTGGACGGCCTCATCCGCCACGAGCTGCTCCATCGCTTCCCTCGCCTCACGAAGCAACATCTCATTTAATGCGTTCAATTTTTCCGGCCGGTCCCATTTCAGCCAGCCGACCCCGTTCCGCTGTTCCAGTTGAATCGTTTCCATCCCATTTCCCCCTTTACTAAAATGAATCACTATTCATTTCTATATCGTTCATTCTGTTTCCTTCTTGTCATAGAAACTTTCCGAGTTCGATTGCCCGACGCTACCACTATTTGCTATTCTTAAAAGAGTCGTTCAACGAAAGGGTGGGGCTGATGCAACTGACGAATGCCGCAAGACAATTGAAACAACGGAACATCCCGTTCACGTACCACTCCTACGAAGTGGACGCGTCCGACGTCTCCGCCAAACATGTCGCCGCGTCACTCGGTAAACCGCTCGACCAGCTCTATAAAACGATTTGTCTCGAGAATGAGCAACGGCGCTACGCCTTCTTCCTCATCTCAGGAGATTTAGATATCGATTTGAAAGCGGCCGCGAAAGCCTGGGGCGCCAAAAAAGCCTCCCCTGTCCCGATGAAGGAGCTCGAAACGCTGACCGGCTACATCCGCGGCGGTGTCTCGCCAATCGGGGCGAAAAAACGGTTTCCTGTCTTCTTGCATGATAGTGCCAGACAAAAAGATACGATCATCATCTCGGCCGGCAAGCGCGGCTACCAACTCGAACTCACACCGACCGATTTGCTCCGGTTCACGGACGGTCACTGGTTCACTCAATGACAAAGAAAGATGGAGGCAATACCTATGTGGAAAGAACGAATCCGCTCATGGATTCCTAACTCGTTTACGTTCGGCAACTTGTTCTGCGGCGTCTTGGCGATCGTTTATGCGGCGCGCGGCGACTTCTCGAACGCGACGCTACTCATCATCATCGCCATGATGCTCGACAGTTTGGATGGACGGCTGGCCCGTATGCTCGGCGTGGCCGGTGACTTTGGAAAAGAACTCGACTCGCTCGCCGATGTCGTCACGTTCGGGGTCGCCCCGGCGCTTCTCGCCTACTATACGTTTTTCATCGATTACGGCAACTACGGTCTCTTCTTCGCCGCCTTGTTCCCGTTGTTCGGTGCTTACCGCTTGGCCCGCTTCAACTTGTCGGCGACGAACGTCACGGCCAGTTACTTCTCGGGTGTCCCGATCACCGCCGCCGGTGGCTTGCTCGCCGTCGTGACGACGTTCGGGGACCAAATTAACGAGTTGCTCACCCCAATCTTCTTCACGGGTCTCGCTCTGCTCATGGTCAGCCGTGTCCGCATCCCGAGCTTTAAAGACGTGCCGCTCCCGCGCCACTCGTTCATCATCACGGTCAGCCTCATCTACTTGACGTACATGATTTTTGCCCGGTGGAAAGAATGGCCATCGTTCTGGTTCATCGCCGTCACGTTCTATGTCTTATTCATCGCTTTCTCGTTCGTCAAAAAACGAAAACGGATGGCGAATTGATGGGTCCCTCTCGAGGGACTCTTTTTTTGCATGCATTTATTAGACGCAAGCCGCAAACCTCTCTAGAATGAGAATAGAGGTGATGAAATGAAAGTGTATCCATGGATTTGGAAATGGTTTTTGGTTTGGTATGTCGTCGGGGTCGTCCTCGTCGGCTTTGATTTGTTGCCGAGTTGGCTCGAATGGGCAAACCCGGTCTTCTTATGGCTCGCCGGTCTCATCGGCGGTTGGGTGATTGCGGACGGCGTCCGCCACGCCCGCCTGATCGTCCCGTTCATCTTCTTCGGTTCAATCGCTGTCGAGACGCTCGGTGTCAAAACCGGGTTCCCGTTCAGTGAGTACATCTACGCGGAGGCGTTCGGTCCGACCGTGTTCGGTGTACCGGTCACGATCGGGGCAGCTTGGCTCGCCGTCATCGGCTCGAGTTTTGCCGTCGCCCGCTTGTTCTCGTTCAAGAACCGAACGCTCTGGCTCGTCCCGTTCCTCGCCGTTTGGCTCGATATGGCGATTGACCCGGTCGCAGCAAACGTGAAAGGCTACTGGGAATGGGCCAATGACGGTCTGTATTATGATATCCCGACGCAGAATTTCGTCGGTTGGTTCGGACTGTCGCTCATTTTCTCTTGGTTGCTCGACCGGTTTGAAGTCGAAGCCGAGCCGATGTTACTCGGACACGGACGTTATTTGTTCGTCATGCTGCACGCCCTGTTCGGTGTCACGGCCGTCAACGCCGGTCTTTACGGCATCGGCGTACTCAGCGTTGTCACAGCCGCAGGCCTCATCTTGATAGAACGGAGGAGCCGACATGATCGAAGCGAGCAAAAAGAAATGGTTCAATAATCTGTTCTCGACGTTCGTCAAAGAACGTCAAATCCGTCCGTTTTTCCATACGATCCACGTCCGGGCCGATGACGTGCCGACACCAGGATTGTTTTTGAGCACACATAGCTCGTGGTGGGACGGGATGATTTTGCTCATGTTGAACGAATACTATTTGCGTCATGACGTTCACGTCTTGATGGATGAGGACGGGTTGCGCCGCTTCCCGTTCTTCCGTCACTTGGGCGCGTTCTCCATCAAAAAAGGCAAACTGTCGGATGTGCGCGCCTCGCTCGACTACGCCAATCGGCTCTTACTTGCAGGCAAGTCCGTCTGGGTGTTCCCACAAGGACGCGAGTATCCACAAGAGCATCGTCCGCTCGAGATTGGCTCAGGTGTGACGATGCTGCTCCACCAGCCGGAAGTCCGGCTATGCGCCATCTATTATACGTTCGCGTCGCACGCCGCTCCGCTCGTCTACGTGCGCTTCCGCAACCATACGGTCGTCTCCGAGACGCGGCGGCTTCAAAAACAAGAGCTCGCCGAAGCACTCGAACGCCTTTATGACGATACGCGCGACGATGTAATCAAGCAGTCCGACCGCTATATCGCCTTGTTCCCACCGAAGCGCAGTTTGGCAGATTGGACGGAGCACTTGCTCCAAATCGGAAGAGGCCGCTGATGGTGATTTTGTCGCTCACGTTTTTGATGCTGCTGTTCACGTTGGTCAACTTGCTATTCCTCCGTCCGCTCACCGCACCCATCCCAGCTCCTCCGACCGCGGTGTGCATCCCACTACGGAACGAAGAACGGAACGTGCCAAAACTGATCACGAGTTTGAAGGCCGCCTTGACGGATGAAAGCCACGTCTATTTATACGAGGACTGGTCCGAGGATGCTACATACGAGGCACTCGTCCGGGAAATCGCGGACGATGCCCGCTTCACCATTTTCCGTGGGGTGCCGTTGCCTGAAGGTTGGGCCGGCAAAGTCCACGCGTGTCACCAGCTGGCGACCCGCACGACCGAGCCGTACGTATTGTTCCTCGATGCCGACGTGACGATTGACCCGACGTTCATTGGGCGACTGCACGGCACACTCGCCCGTGAAGAGGCGGTCTTCTTGTCAGGTTTTCCTCGTTTCCCGACACCAACGTGGCTCGGGAAACTGTTGATTCCGATGCAACACGTCTTGATCGCCCAACATTTGCCGTTGTTTTGGCGAAAAGTGCGTCATCCCGCCTTCGCCGCCGCCAACGGAATGAACGTGCTCGTCGAACGGAAAAGTTATGACGACGTCGGTGGACACGCCTCGATCCACAATTCATTGATCGATGATATCGATCTGTGCCGTGAGTTCAAGCGACGCAAAAAAGTCACATCGCTCGTCAACGTCTCGCCTTACATCACATGTGACATGTATGCGACGAATGAAGAAGTGTGGAACGGGTTTTCAAAGAACGTATTCAAGGGAATGAATGAAGCAGTGGGCATCGCCCTTTATTTCTTCTTATACTACGGCACCCAGCTGTCTGCTTTCATCGCACTCCTCGTCCACATGGACTGGATCTCGTTCTTGGCGTGCGTGTTCGTCTTGCTCGCTCGACTCGCGATCGACGTCAAATCGGGAGGACGCCACTTTTGGCTCCATCCGTTCAGCCTCATCGCCTACTTGTTGCTCCTCGCGAGCGCGGTCGTGCGCAAATGGCGACGAAAGCCGATTTCATGGAAAGGCCGGACGTATCAATAATCTCGCTAGGAGGCACAACATGAAACATATCGCTATTATCGGGGCCGGGCTCGGCGGCTTGAGCGCCGCCGTCACCTTGGCCGCCCGCGGTTACGACGTGACCGTCATTGAAAAGAATGAACATGTCGGTGGAAAGCTCATGCCCATCATCACCGATGGACACCGGTTCGACTTCGGGCCGAATACGATTACGATGCCGGACGTGTTCCGCTCCGTCATTCGCAACAGCGGAGCTAACCCGGATGACTATTTTGAGCTCGTCAAACTTGAGTCGCACACGGTCAATCATTTCTCTGACGGTTCGACGTTCACGTTTCATTCAGACCGCGAGAAAATGGAAGCCGAGGTACGCCGTCTGACCGGCGATAAGGCCGACAAGAATCAATTGACCGACTACTTAGACGAGGCGGAGAAGTTGTTTGAAATCGCCAATAACCGGTTCTTCACACGGATGGATTCAAAAATCGATACCGGCCTTTGGGCTGACATGATGAAAGTACATCCGCTCAAGAGCCTTCATGCGCTCCATAAGAAGTATTTTAAAGACCCGCGCATCATCCAGGCGCTCGACCGCTATGCGACGTATATCGGCAGCAGTCCGTACGTTACACCCGGCACGTTCGCGCTTATCTCGCACCTGGAGCTGAATGATGGCGTCTATTTCGCCAAAGGTGGGAACTGGACGATCGCGAAAGGCTTCGCCAAACGGGCGAGCGAGCTTGGCGTCGAGTTCCGGCTCGGTCATGAAGTCACAAAAATCGAAGTGACGAACGGAAAAGCGCATGCGGTCGTCATCGACCATGAAGAAGTCATGTCTTGTGACGCCGTCTTATTGAACGGAGAACTGCTCACGCAGTATCCGCGACTCGTCGATGCTTCTGACCGTCCGTCGTTCCCGGTACCGACGCGTGACACGATTGAACCATCGGTGTCCGCTTTCGTCATCATGGTCGGCTTGAACAAGCGGTTGAACTTGGCGCATCATAACGTCTACTTCTCAGACGACTACGAAGCGGAATTCCGGGCGCTGTTCGACGAGGAACGGTATGCGGACGAACCGACGATTTACATCTCGAACTCGGCCCATACCGACCCTTCGATGGGAGAAGCTGGCGACAACTTGTTCATCCTCGTCAATGCGCCGGCCCATATGACCGACATCGATGCCGAGACGTATGAACATTTGATTCGCCGACGCCTCCGGAAATTCGGCGTTGAATGGGAAGATCGCGATGTCGTCTTCCATCGCCGTGTCACCCCGCTCGACTTGACGCGTGATTTTTACGCATATTACGGGGCACTCTATGGGACATCGGCCAACTCGAAAAAAGGAGCGTTTTTCCGACCTTCCGCTCGCTCGGAAGATGTGTCCAACATTTGGTTTGCCGGAGGCTCGACCCACCCTGGCGGCGGTAGCCCGATGGTGACGCTTTCAGGACAATTTGCGGCTCGGTCGATGTTAGAGGACATACCTCTGACAATTTGAACATTTTGTGAACAGAAGATTCGACACTTGTCGACACGGGACAGACGTGATAATATCATATTCGAGTTCAAGCAGTTTTGTAACGTTAGTTACACCTGTAGCGATCGAATGGCTTCCCCGAGCCTATCGCGTTTTGAACTTGTCACACCCGAGAAAAAAGTGATGAGCGAGTTTCCCCACTCGTATCTCGCAGCTGGAACAGCATGCATCTGATGTTCCCCCTTAGTCCATCAAGCATCCTGCTTCAGCGAAGATGCCCCATCGTTTCATTCCCTATGAAACGAGGCACATCTTTAGGGTTCATCACGTCCGATTCGTTCGTTTCCCCGATGAACGAATCACATAACGCTTACACCACTTTTGGTCCCCCGCCAAAAGTGGTTTTTTTGTGCGCAAAAAAGGCAGCCGTTTTGCGACGGCTGCCTGATTTTATAACTTGGCCAACAGTTTCCCTTTTTGAATCGTCGAGACAAACGCCCGTTTCGTGAAGACGTCGTGCCCATTCTGCCGAGCCGCGTCCAAGATGCCTTCATAAAGCAATCCCGCCGCGCTGACCGGCTTCCGGCTCGTCGCAGGATATAAGTGATGGGTCTCCCGGGCCCGGACGTATAGGTGTTCGGCCCGGCGCGCCATCGTCTCCCAGACGTCGATGAACGCCGGAGTCACTTGCCGCGCAAACAAATCGGCTTCCTCGACACCGAACTCGGCGAGCAACGATTGGGGCACATAAATCCGGTCCCGATCGAGGTCATCCCCGACGTCACGCAAGATGTTCGTCAACTGCATGGCGATGCCTAAGTCGATCGCACCTTGTTTCAACTGTTGCCGTCCCGTCGCATCCACGTCCGGCGCGAGGATCGGCAACAGCATCAAACCGACGGTGCTGGCCGCATAGTAACTATATTGCTCCGTCTCCTCGAGCGTCGCGTAGCGCGTTTTATGTAAGTCCCACTTCATGCCTTCAGCCAATTCAAAGAACGGTTCGACGTCCATGTCGTACCGTCCCCAAACGTCATGCAACGCCACCCAGAGCGCATCGGTCAGATGTTCACCGGCCAAGAAGCGATCGAACTCGGTCAAAAAGTCCGTCAAGCTCTCTTCAGGACGGTCGGATTCATCGACCGCGTCATCGAGCGTCCGACAAAACGCATAGACCGCGGCCACGGCCTGACGGTCTGGTTTGGAGAGCAAAGAAAAGGCCCGATAAAACGTGAGCGAGCCTTTTTTCATTACGTCTTCACAGTGACGATACGCTTCTTGTGTCGTCATGGTACAATGCCCCCATTTCTTCTTCCATTCTCTTCACTAACAGCTGCGAGCCGATCATGACGATCGGGACGCCTCCGCACGGATGCACCGATGCTCCGACGGCGTAAAGTCGGTCGATGTGCGCGTACGGGCGAGCCTGTGGTTTGAACGCGGCCGATTGGGCCAATCTCGGGGCGATGCCGAAGCTCCCGCCTTCGAATAACCCAAATCGTTCCGCATCCATCGGCGTCCGAACTTTCATCTCAATGACACGATCCCTGAAGTCGGGGACTATCTGTTCGATCCGACCAATCAAATGCTCGATCGCACCGCTCGTTTCAAAGTCCTCACGCTCCAATTTACGTGGGACCGGCACGAGGACATAGAGAACGCTCGTCCCGTCCGGTGCCAGCGTGTCGTCCATCAAAGACGGATTGAACGTATACATCGCCGGATACTTGCTTAGTTTACCATCTTCGAAGATGGTCCGCATCGACCCGGCAAAATCATTCGGCAAGTCGAATTGGTGGATCGGTAAATCGATGTCCCCGGTCACGGTGAAGTAAAGCAAGAGCGTCCCGCTCGACGGTTCGTATGATTTCGGCTTAACGCCATCAATCAACCGTTCCATGAGGGGAAAATCACCGTTGACGACGACCACATCATACGGATGAACGACACCATCCACGATGACCGCGTTCGCCCGGCTTTGTTCCACCTGCACCCGTTCGACGTTCGCGTTCAACTCGAACTTGACGCCGCGTCGTCTCAACTCTTGTTCTACTTTCGTCGCAAGTGAGAAATATCCTCCCTTGACGTACCAGATTCCTTCTTCTTGTTCGCGGTACGGGATCAAACCATAGAGGGATGGGGTATCATATGGGTTCCCACCAATATAGAGCGTTTGGAGGCTATAGGCGACGCGCAGACGCTCGTCTTTGAAGAAGCGTTTCATGTTCTCGTGGGCCGTCTCATACGCCTTCAAGCGCATGAGGAGCATCAATAGTTTCGGTTCGAACAAATCGGTCTTGCCTTTATAGCCCCGGTCTAAGAATGCATCGAACCCGAGGCGATACTCTTCTCGTTTTTGAGTCATATACTTTCTAAAGCCGTCGCCCTCGTTGAACAGACGGTCGATTTCGGCCGCCTGACGTTCGATGTCACGGTATTTGTAGAACGTCGTGCCATCCTCGTAACGGAGGCGATAAAGCGGGTCGACCTCGATCAACTCGAGCTCTCGCTCCGGAAAACCGGCCTCGAGGAGCTGACTTTTCAATTTTCCGGGCAATAAGACGATGGTCGGCCCTTCATCGACGCGGGCGCCGTTCTTGAACTCGACATAATTGAGCCGGCCGCCGACACGAGCTTCTTTTTCATAGATGGTCACGTCCAGCGACGGATATTTGTGGGTCAGGAGCAAGGCCGCGTAAAGCGACCCAATGCCGGCACCGACGAAACTGATGTTCATTGGCCGACACCTGCCCGGTCACGCAACAGGTTGGCGGTGATGCGCGCCGATTCAAAAATCGTTGGCAGTCCGCTGCCTGGATGTGTCCCACCGCCGACGAGCCAGACGTGGTCGAGCTCCTCGAACTGGTTATGAGGACGGAAATACATCATCTGTGACAAGTTATGTCCTAAGTTGAACGTCGCCCCTTCATAGACACCGAACGCTTCCCAATCGTTTGGCGTGAGCGGCTGCATCACCTCGATATGGTTCCGGATCTCACGATACGGCGAACGAGTCTCAAGTGCATCGAGGACGCGCTCGGTCATCGTCGTCTCGAGCGTCTCCCACGGTAAATTCGACAGGTTGTTCGGCACCGGGACGAGCACATAAAGCGAGGATTTCCCTGACGGTGCGAGTGTTGGATCAATCCGTGAAGCATTTTGGACATAGAACGAGAAGTCTTCGCTCAGCTTCAAGTCTTGCGTCATCTCTTTCACATTCCGTTCGTAATCGTCGGCGAAATGAATCGAATGATGCGCGACATCATCGTAGATACGATTGAGTCCGAGATAAAGCATGAACGTCGAACACGAGTAACGCTTCTTCTTCAGTTGTTTTGGACTCCACCGTGTGAGTGCATCGCTCGGAACGAGCGTCATCATTGCGTGCGCGAAGTCGGCACCGACAATCACTTCGTCAAAAGCATAATGGACGTTGTTCGCCACAAGCCCGTTGACGCGTTTCCCGTCGAGCAAGAGCCGGTCGACGCCTTCCTCGAGACGAATTTCCCCACCTTCTTCTTCGATGACACGGGCCATCGCTGTGCAGAGTTGATTCACGCCGCCAATCGGGTGATGGACGCCGTAAGCATGTTCCATATACGACAAGATTGAGAAGCCACCCGGACAATCCCACGCCGACATGCCGAGGTATTTCGCTTGGAACGTGAACGCGTACTTCAGCTCTTCGCTCGTGAAATACTCCGACAAGACGTCGTATAACGACTTGCCGATCGATAAGAACGGGAGCGCCTTCAAGACGCGTGTCGCCACATAATCGGTCAATTTGTCATGTGCCGTCTGGAGCACCGGCATCAGTTTCGACAGCTTGATGGCTTGTTCGGCCATGAAGCGTTCGTACCCTTCCCCGTTGCCTGGGAACTGCTCTTCAATCGCCTGATGCATTTGATCGCGATCGGTCGTCATCGATAGGACCCGATTTCCTTTATCAAAATAAAGATCATACATCGGCTCGAGTCGTTTCATCTCGACATAGTCATGTAAATCTCGACCTGTCTCTTCGAAAATCTCTTCTAAAATGTATGGCATATTTAAAAAAGTCGGGCCACGATCGAACGCGAATTCTCCGACTTGCAGACGCGACGTCCGTCCACCGACGAACGCCTGCTTCTCAAACACTGTTACTTTCACACCACGGCTTGCGAGCAGCATAGCGGCCGCAAGTCCTCCTGGTCCGGCACCGATTACGGCGACTCTTTTTTCCGACACGTTGAACAACTCCCTATGTGAAAAGTCTCTTATGCTTCTATCCCATTATAGAAATGACTGGAGAAAAGTTCAAATCTGAATCGGCTCGTCATGTGTCCGCGATGTGTCAATTGTCGCGTTTCGCGATGACAATGTACCATGACCCTTCTGGGATGAACGGGATGAAACGGACGTTGTCAAAGCCGACCTTGTGCATTTGACGACGTAACTCACGAATCGTTGGGAGCGGATAGAGGTTATCATGCAACGTCATGAACGCATTGAACGCTGAGGCAAATCGAGCACCGAGCGGCGTCTCGGCGAGCGGAGTGACGAGTACCGCGACACCAGCTTCGTCTAAGTTTTCGAGCATCCGTCCGAGCAGTTCGATTCGTTGTTCCGGAGAAAAATAATACAACATATTATTCATCATGACGGCATCAAATCGTTCGTCGTGATCCCACTCCATAAAATCGGCTACTTCGTAGCGAATCTCACCGGACTCATCTTGTTCCCGCGCCTCTGCGATCACGTCTTCCTCGAGATCGATGCCGGTCAACTGCCAATCGGGTTCGAGTCCGTGCAGTTTGCGTAAGTAACCCCCGTGGCCGCACCCGATATCGAGCATCGTCTTGACGTCGGCTTGCCGCAACAGCTGCTGCACGACCGGGAACGCGACCGTCTCGACGAGCGTCGACGTCTGTGCGACGACCTGGCCATGTGTCGCCCCATTGAACGTTTTCTGTTTGCCCGACTCTAAAAAGTCAGGATATGCGATGAGTGCCGGAATATGAAGTTCCATCATCTCTTGGAGCATGAAGCCGATGCTGCGCTCATCTTCGTGCGACAACTGATATTTCAAACTACGGGTCGGGAAATAGCGCCAACCTTTCTTCTTCAAATGGCGCACGGCGACCCCGACGTCGAGCCAACGCTCGAGCGCGAGTTTCGTCAACGGTTGCTTCAAGCGAAGCGTCATCTCCGCAAAGCTCGCCCCGCCTTGGAGCGCATCGAACAACCCATATTTATAGCCGATATATCCGTGCCAGAGCGGCAAGAACGATTCGGTTTGTTTCATCCATCTGCGTGCGTGCAAGACGCGTGACCATTCATTCATCTGTTGTTCCATCGTTTCACCTCATCATCGTTATCACTGATTTTTTTATTTTCCCCTAATAATTTACGGACAAACAAAAAAATCCCACTCCGATGTGCGAAGTGGGAATCAAACTTAAATGAAGTTGCTGAAGAACGACTGTCCATACGGCAACGCATAGCCGATGAAGATTGTCACAAGCGCGAGAATCGCAAAACCGCTGAACATCGTGCCCACAGGTTTGTTCTTCTTCACACGGATGAGCGTCATCTCACCAAAGATGAGTGTCAAGAGTCCGACCGTGATCTTCACGTGGTAGAACATGCCGCCTTCGAGTAATTGAAGATACAAATAAAGTCCCGTGCCGAACGCGACGAGCAACATGAGTCGAAACGCCATGTGGGCGATCTTCCCGCTCTTGTTGGCATTTTTGTAGCCGATATAGGCGACAGCGAACAAGACGAGTAACAAGACCCAGCTCGTGACGTGCGTGTGTAGGAATGCAATCAATGACATTCTAAATCCCCCTTTCCATTATGTACAACCTCTATTGTACACGAGTCGCTCTGATTACGGTCAAGCAGGACACTGAAAAATCTGATCGCCTATCAAAAAGACGCCTGATCGAGGAATGATCAGGCGCCTTGTCGTATTTCATTTATTAAGCTGTCGTTGACTCTTGTTCGCGAACGGCGTATTCGAAGCTCGGAATCACGACCGTGAACGTCGACCCTTGATGTTGGACCGACTCGACATGAATCTGTCCGGCGTGACCGCGCACGATCTCTTGGCAGATCGGAAGACCGAGTCCGGTTCCGCCGATTTCTCGGCTATCGGAATTGTCGACCCGATAGAACTTGTCGAAGAGACGGTCGAGCGCGTCACTCGGAATACCGATACCTTGGTCCTTCACTTTAATCGACACCGATTGATCGTGGTGGGCCAATTCGACGGTGATCTTTCCGCCGCGCGGTGAATACTTCACGGCGTTCGAGAGCAAGTTGCTCATCAACTGCTTGAACTTTTGACAGTCGGCGAACAGTTCATACGGTCGGTCATCGGCCGTGATGAGTTCAAACGTATGCTTCAGCGAAGAAGCCTCATAGAACGTCATCATGTCGCGGATGACCGGCTCGATATCGAGCTGTTCGCGGTCGTACATCTGACTGCCGGCTTCCATCCGTTGCACGTCGAGGAAATCGTTGACGAGATGCGTCAGGCGCTCCGTCTCGGCGTGAATCGTCTGCAAGTACTTCGCCTGCTTCTCGTTCGGCAACTGCTTCTTGACCATGAGTTCGGTGAACCCGTAGATCGACGAGAGCGGTGTCCGCAACTCGTGGGAGATCGTCGAGATGAATTCGCTCTTCAAGCGTTCCGCCTCGGTCTCGCTCGTGATGTCACGGAAGACGAGCAACGTCCCTTTCGACAACCCGCCGACGACGATGCGTTCCGCATACATCTGCAAGTTCATCTCGCCTTTACGGATCGAGAAGCTGACGCTGTCATGCGGGAAGTCGTCGGTGAAGAGGCGATCGGTATACTTCAAGAAATCATCTTCTTGGTCGACTGTCGTCGAAATCGTCTCTCGCCATTCGTTCCACGACAGTTCCGCGAGTTCTCTCGACGTGATCTCATCGAGTTCAGGGAACATTTCATAAAGCGGTCGGTTGACGAAGACATCATCGGTCGAATGCTCGACATAGATGACCGCCTCGCGAATTGAATCGAGGATCCGTTCCGTCTTCCCTTTCTCACGGGTCATCTCTTCAAACAGACGCATCCGGAGAAGCGAGAGCGACAACTGACGAGCGAACGACATGATGTCACCCATCTGTGTCTGCGTAAAGCGATCTTTATAGCGGACGAGATAGATGAACGCGATGATCGAGTCATCTGTCGGGTCATGGACCGGTACAGCCGTCTCATACATATAGTATGGGTACGGGAGCGGGTGGTCGCTTGCGACTTGTTTCGACGAATGGACTGTCGTCCGAAGCGTCATCGCCCGCGTCAAGACTGAGTTCTCGCTGTCGAGCAACTGACGCGTGAGCGTCTCGTTCAATCCGTGGCTTGTGATTGAGAACGAGCCTGTCGCATCGACAAATACGAGGGCGCCGACTTCGGAGTCGGTGATGGCGACCAGTTTCTCGATAATCTCTGGGTAAGCCGTCAACGAATCGCGGGCCGCGAGCGTCTCGGTCAACTCGTTGCGGTAAGCCAAGTGTTGCTCGTTCTGTTGCGTCTGCTCCAAGATTTCTTCAAGTTCTTGCTGTTGCGCTTGAAGTTCTTCTTGTTGCGCAATCAACTCTTCTTGTTGCGCCTGTAACTCATGGTTTTTCTCAATCAAGTGACGTTCATTGTCACGAAGCGTCTCGGCCATCTTATGGAACGACCGTGACATCGTCCCAATCTCATCTTCGCGTCCCATCTGATCGCTCAAATCGACGATCTCGCCTTTCAACAAGCGGTCAGATGCGATTGAAAGCCGGGAAATCAAATTTGTTTGGCGACGCAGGAACGGCTGGATGAACAACAAAATCAAGGCTGCAAACGATAAGATGCTCGCAATCCATAAGAATTGAAGAATGTTGTTGTTTAATTTCCAAGTATCATATACTTTTTGTTTCTCGCTGTTCATTAAGTTTTTATAATCTGACAGTGCCGTCTCGATTTGCCGGATTGGTCCGAGCGTGTCGATGCCGCGTTCTGAACTATACGGGACAACGCCTTGCTCAATCAAGCGCTCGGCAGTCGGAAGTGTCAAAATTGTCTCAGGGTCAATCGTCGTCTCAGTAATTTCACCTTCAGCTCGCAATTGTCCGTATTCCGTTGTCACTGGAAGGATGACACCGAAGTAAAAGTCATGGAACTTTTGCAAGTCTTCTGAGAAAATCTCACCTTGCTTCGTTTGGACAACACTTTTGAACCAGTTGATTTCTTGTTGGAACTCGTTCTCTTTGGCACGGGCCCGTTCGAGCGACTCAGTATCCCCAAACAGAAGATAGCCTCGAGCATCGTATTGAGCTCCTTGCCATTCGTCCCACAACGTATTCAACCGGTCGATGCGTTGATCGACATCTTGCAACCGTTGTTCGTTCGCCGCAACACGTTCTTGCATGTGCAAATACATAAAAATCGAGCCAACGAGCGCGACCGCGAGAAACGAGTAAAGGACGACCATGAGGTCGCGGCCGAGTTTTTGTTTAAACCATCTGTTCAATTCACGATGCCTCCTATAATCTTCACCAATTCAAGCGGACTGAACGGCTTCGAAATAAAGTAGTCGACCCCAATCTCATTCGCGCAATCACGATCAGATTGTTGACTCTTCGCAGTCAGCATCATCACTTTTGTATGTTGACGTCCCGGTAGTTTCCGAACTTTCTCAATGACCTCAAGACCGGTCATGCCTGGCATCATATGGTCGACAATCACGAGGTCATATTCGTTCTGTTCGATTAGCCGATAGGCTTCAAGGCCGTCTGGCGCTTCATCAATGTCATATCCTTCATCTTCTAACGTATCTAATACGAGCATACGTAAAACTTCTTCATCTTCAGCTAATAATATTTTTACCATGACGATTCCTCCATTTTTTATCCCATTTCACTATTTTAACGGATTCAGTTCATAATCACAAAAAAAAAGATGTACGGTGTATTAATCTGTACCCCTTTTTCGTCGGAACGTCTAGACTACAAGGCAACAATTTCCTGTAAATCGAGGGAATAAATGAGCATCCGACCGACTGTGATTCCCCAAATCGCCTCGATGGCCTCCCGATAGAGCGATAATTGGACGTGATAGCGGTCGCGCAACAGTTGTTTGGCCGCTTCACGAGAGTCGCTCGAGAAGAGCACGGAATCCGATTTATAGTCGAGGAGCACATATGTCTCCCCATCATAGAACAGACAATCGATAATCCCTTGGATCAGCACGTGTTCGTCAGTGAACGCCCCGCTCGGGTTGACCCGCTCGGCCGGAACCGTGTACGTGAACGGCAGCTCGCGCCAACCTCGTCCGACTTGAAGCGCTGCCGTTAACGCACACCCGGTTTCCGAAGCGAAGAACGCCTCGATTTCAGGACGCGCGAGCCGTGCCGTCTCGGCCTCGACCGGGCTGAGCATGCCGTCGGCTTCCCAGCGATCGATTTGTAAGGCGAGCGGTTCAGACGGGTTGATCAATTGAAAGACAAGGTGTAACGTCGTACCCCGCTCGGCTCCCGTCTGTTTCGATTGTTTCCACTTCGGCTCTCGGTACGGGGTGTCACTCGCCCGGTACGTCTCTTCAAACGCCGCCTGCTCAAGTTGGAGCGCGCGTTTCAGCTCCGTGACCGTTTGCTTGGCAGCCGTCTCGGTCGCGGCTTGAGCCGGATATTTATAGGTGAACGCCCGGCGGACAAAATCTGTGACGTTCGCCTCGTCTTTGACCGGAAAGTCGATCGCTTCGAACTGTTTGACGTGATGGAGCTGCGCCATCATCTCTTGGAGCGTGGCGACTTTCGCCAAGTCCTCTTCGCCGATGATACGGTACGTCCACGGGGTCGATTCCGATTGGGGTGCGATCATCGGCAACCCTTGCTCTTCTAAAAACGGGGCCGCTCCTTCAAGTTTTAGGAGCGCCGGAGCGACCCAATCGAGATACGTCTTCGCCTCACGGCGTGCATCGGCCGATAAAGTCGTCCCGGTTTGCTCGACGTGCAACCATTGCCCGATCTGTTTCCCAGGCTCTTTGACCGTCCCGACCAAAATCAGTTTTTCTTTCGCGCGCGTGAGCGCGACATACAAGACGCGCATCTCTTCGGCTTTCATCGTCGCATCGAGCTCGCGGCGAATCATCTCTTTGACGAACGTCTCCGTTTTCGTGCGCGTGACGACGTCAATCGCGTCGAGGGAGATTCCGTAACGTTTATGGAAGATGACGCGCTGCATTTGATCGCGCTTGTTGAACAGCTTCCCTAGCTGAGCGACGATTGTGACCGGGAATTCCAGTCCTTTCGACTTATGGACAGTCATGATCCGGACGACGTTTTCTTCTTCACCGAGTGAACGCGCCTCGGACAAGTCCTCGCCGTTATCCTGAAGCCGATCCATCACGCGGAGGAAACGATACAAGCCGCGGTAACCACTCCGCTCATACGACAACGCCCGGTCATAGAGCGCCTTCAAGTTTTCTTGGCGCCCTTTCCCGCCCGGCAGTCCGCCGGCAAAATCATAAAATCCTGTGTCGTTGAACACTTGTTGAATCAATTCTGACAAGCTGTGGTTGCGAGCGAACGTGCGCCACGCTGATAACGCGTCGAGGACATCGCCACACTTCAGACCGAGATCGTCCTCATCATCCGCTTTCGCTTTGAGCGCCTCAAAAAACGACTCTTCCGACTCAAGGCGGATTTTCGCCAACTCTTGGTCGCTGAACCCGAACATCGGCGAGCGAAGCGCCCCGGCGAGCGGGATGTCTTGGAGCGGGTTGTCGATCAGTTTCAACACTGCGAGCATCATCCGAATTTCCGTCGCTTGGAAGTATCCCCCGTCCGAATCGGTGTAGGCCGGAATGTTGTACTGTGTCAAAATATCCATCAACTGTTCGACCCGCTCTTTCTTTGAACGGACCAAGATGACAATGTCACGATATTCACACGACCGGAGCAAACCTGTCGCTTCATCGGTCACTTTGAACGGTTCCTCGCCCGAGACGAGTTCTAAAATCCGGGTCGCGATGGCCCGGCCTTCGAGTTCTTGTTTCGACAAGTCGCGGCTCTCCCCGTTGACGAGAATGAGTTCAGGACTCGCCTCGAGCGCCTCATAGTCACGCCCCGGGACGAGACGTGCCGCCTCATCGTATTCGATTTCGCTCACTTCCTCGTCCATCAACCGGACGAACAAGTCATTAATGCCGTGAAGTACCTCGGCTCGGCTTCTGAAGTTTTGGGACAAGTCGATCCGTTGTCCCGACCCATGCTGTTTGAAGCGCGTCGCCTTCTCGATGAACAAGCGTGGTTCGGCATGGCGGAACCGATAAATCGACTGCTTGATATCACCGACCATGAACAGATTTCCGACATGCTCGACTTCATTGCTGACAAGCCCGATGATTGTCTCTTGAATCTCGTTCGTGTCCTGATACTCATCGATCAATACTTCGGCGAAGCGTTGTTTGTAAAGCGAAGCGACCGAAGATGGTCCTCCCTCGTCTCGTAAAATGGCGAGCGCATAATGCTCGAGGTCGCTGAAGTCGACAAAAGCACGATCCCGCTTCGCCTGCTCGTAAGCGGCACCGAACGTCCGCACGGTCTTGACGAGCGTCTCGACGAGCGGACGTTGTGTCATCAACACGTCCAAATAATCGGCCCCACTCGTGCTCGCTTGGGCGATGGCTTCACTTAACTTCTTTTTCGCCTGATCGTACGCCGGCTTCAATACCGTGTGATAGACGTGATGTTCTTCTTTCTTTTGAACGGATTTCATCGTCCCGAACTTGACGGCGCGGGAAGCCGTCTCGAGCTCGCTCCACTTGAACGAGTCCGGATCGAGATTCGCAAATGGTAAAATCGCCTGTTGCACGTTCTCGGATTGCGCCTCATAACCGGCGAGGCGAAGTTCGATGGCGACGCGACGGAGCTGACGCAATGCTTTTTCGATGTCTACCCAAAGCAGGCGCCCGAATTCAATCAACAGTTGTTCCTCGTCAGGATCCCCATCGAACTGATACAACGATACAAGTTCGTCCAAGTACGCTTCCGGGTCTGGTAGCGTCCGTGCATAGTGATAGAGACCGAGAATCAATTCCTCGATCTCACTGTCGCCCCGGTCCGACGTATAAGCGTCAATCAAAGCGAAGAAAGCTTGGTCTTGTTGACCGTACGCCTCCTCGAGCACATCTTCGAGCACATCGTCCTGCAAAAGCACCAAGTCCCGTTCCTCGGCGATTTTGAACGCCGGGTCGAGGTCGAGCAAATAATAATTCTCCCGAATCACTTCGAGACAGAACGAGTGAATCGTCGTGATGAGTGCCCGGTTGAGCATTTGGCGTTGTTTTCGAATATATGCGTTCTCGGGATCATCACGGAGTGCCCCGTCGAGTGCTTTGGCGATTCGACGTTTCATCTCGGCCGCCGCCGCATTCGTGAATGTGACCACGAGCATGCGGTCCGCCGTCAATTCGTCCGTCTCATCCAAGAGACGGCTCGCGAGCCGTTCCACGAGGACGGCCGTCTTCCCGGAACCGGCTGCCGCCGAGACGAGCACGTGCGACCCTCTGGCATCAATGGCCGCTTGTTGATCATTCGTCCACTTCATCGACGTCACCTCCTAATCTTGACAAGACGTCATCTTTTTCTAATTTCTTCAATTGCCGTGGCTCGTTGGACAGCGCCTCATCAAAGTGACAGACACTTTGGAACGGGCACGTCTGGCAGGGCCGTCGTTCTTTATATTCATATGGCTCGACTCCGATTTCGCCATCGTACATCGCCTCGGCGCTCGCCTCCGCCAAATTAAGGGCATGGTCCATCAATTGCTCGAGCTGTGGCGGGGAGACGACTTTTTTCGTCGTATTCGCATCGATCGTCCCATCTTTCTTGTACTTGACCGGGATGACGATTGATTTTTTCTGATCGAGTTTCGCTGTCCGGTCCATCGCCTCTAAAATGGCAGGATCGTCGACGAGCAATCCTTGCATCTGATACGATTCGAGCACCTTCCGCTCGGTGTCCGTGTCCGTCTCGGCCGGTGCGACGAGCGGCCGGTGGACGTGGAAATAAAGCGCCGCTGCCGGCGCGACATTCTCTTGTGTCCACGCGTTCGCCTGCTCGATCAGTACTTTCAAATAGATGAGCATCTGCATGGCGAGCCCGTAATAGATTTCGGCGAAGTCGATTTCTCGTTTGCTCGACTTATAGTCGACGATCCGGACGTAGAGCTGATCATGGACCGAGGCCGTATCGACGCGGTCGATGCGACCGACAAGTTCACACGTCGCCCCGTTACTGAGCGTGAACGACACGGGCGGGAAATTGCCGCTGCCGAAGGCGAGTTCGAAAGCGACGGGGTCGAATCCGTCCCGTTTCGATTGCTCGATCAACACTTCCGCCGTCTTGCTGACGACATCGGTCAATTTCTTCTTCAAATAGCCATATCGGTTCGAACTCATCAAAATCGCATTTTGAATTTCTGGCGTGACGAGTTCGACGGCCGCCTCGGCGAGTGACGAACACTCGTCGCGGCTCACATCCCGCCATTCTTTCCCGTCCATTTTCACGGTCTGGGACATATGCTCGATCGTGCGATGGTACAAGTTTCCGATATCCGGCGCTTCTAACCGATACAGGCGACGTTCTTTCAAACGGAGCCCATAGCTCGCAAAGTGACGGAACGGACAAGCTTGGAACGTCTCGAGCCGCGAGACGCTCGCTCGAATCGAGTTTGTATAAAGTGACTTGGCGACATCTTCCGGCAACGGTTGTGGCACGTTTTGATAGAAGAGTGCACTCGTCAATAAGCGAATCCGTTCGCGGCCTTCCGGATGTTTCAACAGTTCGTTGTACACCGTGAACCACGTATCTTGAATCGGATAATGCCGGCTGAGTCGTTGCAGTTCGAGCGCTGTCACCGCTGCCGTCTGATTCACGTTCGTGATAAAAGACAGCTGGTCGCTCGGGCGATGTTCCCCGGCTTCCGCGAAATGGGTCGTCACGACTTTTCCGCCACTGAGGCGGGCTTTCAGGTCAGCGATAAAACTCGCCGGTTGAATCGCCTTGCCGGCCCGGTCGACGAGGGCATAGCTGACGAACACACGATGGCTCGGTGCCGTGAGCGCCTTGTATAAATAGTACGTCTCGTCATCAAATAAATGCTCGGTCGCTTTCCCGGCCCGAACGCCGTTGTCATGCATGAAATCAAGGTCCTGGTCGGTCAACAGTTTCGACTGGGTCGCTACGAGCGGGATTTGATCTTCGTTTGCCCCGAGTAAGAAGACGACCTTTTTATCAATCAAGCGGCCCCGGACGTAATCAGTGACCGTCAATTGGTCCAGAGATGGCGGGACGAGCGCGTAACGCAAACTGTCAAGCCCGGTATCCATCATCTGCAGGAACAGTTCGGTCGAGAGCGTCTCATCTGGCGCCGCCGCTTCCAACTGCTCGAGCAAGTGCAACACGGCATCCCACACTTGGGTATGTTCTCTCGCTTCGAGCAATCTTGATTCCTCGAGCGCATCCTCGCGCCAATAGGCGAGACAAGACGCCACATCAACCCGTTC
Source organism: Exiguobacterium sp. s21 (assembly GCF_018617975.1). Taxonomy (NCBI): domain Bacteria; kingdom Bacillati; phylum Bacillota; class Bacilli; order Caryophanales; genus Exiguobacterium; species Exiguobacterium sp. s21. The sequence goes on from NZ_JACSLF010000011.1 coordinate 50,855, forward strand.
TAAAAAGGCATAGATGGCGTGCGTGTAAGCTTGCATCGTCTTCGCCGCTTTTAAATCGGCCAACAGCGGGTCGAACGTGTCAACGACGGTTTGGCGGTAACGATTGAGTGCCGTCTCCAAGTCAAGTTCTTCCCCGGTCAGCCGCGCCTCTTCTTCGGCTCGGCGTCGCAAATACCAATCCTCGTGCCAGTGATAGTGTTTGATCCCTCGCTCGATGACGAACGCCTCGAGTCGGTCGACCGACGTGCGTCGATGCTCCGCATCAAGCAAAATCAGTTCGGTTTTGAGCGCCCGAAACACCGGTTCTTCCCGGTAGCCGCGGATCGCGACCTCAATCGTCGCCTTCAATAATTCGACGACGGGATGATCGAGCATCGGTTGGCGCTCATCGAGGAAGAACGGCAACTGCATTTTTTGGAGCGCTTGTGTCGCCAAGTCGCCGTACTCCTCAAGCGAGCGTGACACGAAAGCGATATCGCGATAGCGGAATCCTTCCTCGCGGACGAGCCGAACGACCTCACGGACGGCCGCCTCGACTTCTACCGACCGGTCGACGGCCGCGTTCAACACCACGTTCGAATCAGGACGCGTGTATGGGGCTGCCGTCACTTGCCCGAACGTCGCCTCGAGATAGGCCAGGCTCGGATGTTGGAAGCGCGGAGATCCTGTATGAGGGTGGTCGTTTGACGAGAGACCGCGCTCGGCCAACAGCTCTTTGAAACGCATGAGTGTCCGTTGCGTCGGTCCGAACGACGGATGAGGCCGATAGAGCGAATCCGGGTCAATCGTCAACAACACGTCGAGCGGCGCCTTCTCCGCTAAAGCGACGAGCACGGCCAGCTCTTGTTCCGAAAATTCATTGAACCCATCGACGTAAAACTGCGTCCCGGTCAAATCGATGTCCGGCAACAGTTGTAGCAACACGTTGAAATAGTCTTCGGCGTGGAGTGACTTCCCTTCCGTCATCGTCAAGAAGCCCTTATAAAGAATCGACAAATCTTGAAGTTTGAGGGACCGATGTTGGTCTTGCTCGCTTAAGCGGAGCAACTGCTCGGGATCGACGAGGCCGCGCTTGAGGAGCGTGATCAACTGGTTCAGTTCCTCGTAAAATCCGAACTGGTTCATCGTCCGGCGGAACAACGTCAATCGTTCCTCGTTCATCTCAACGACACGGCGCAACAGCAAGTGCGTCCCTGTCTGATCTAAAAACTGTTCGGTCGCGACGCCACGGTCGCGCATCATCAAAAAGGCGAGTCGACGCATCGATAAGACTTGAATCCGGGTCGACCCGTTCAAGCCGTCCATCATCGCCATCTTCCGTTCCATCTCAAACGACATTTGGTCTGGGACGAGCATATAGATGGTCGGTCCGCTCGGGTCACGCTTCAGCTCTTCAATGACTCGTTTAATCATCCATTCGCTTTTTCCGCTCCCGGAACGCCCGACATGAAAAGTGACCGTCATTAAGGCGAACACCCCTTCCCTTTTTTCTTTATTATGACCCATTCGACCTCGTTTGTAGAGGGAAATCCTTCAACAGCCCAGGAAGAAAATTGGCCAGCCCGCTTCAGTCCCCTTTTCCGCAAAAATCGATTAGACTGAACGTATGAGGGGGAAAGAAGATGAGTGCATATGAACAATTTGGAGGCGAACGTGGCGTTCAGCAACTCGTGGACGCTTTTTACGACCTCGTCTACGCCGATCCGATCTTATTGCCGTTGTTCCCGGACGACAAAGACCGGGTCAAAGCGCATCAGTTTGAGTTTTTAACACAACTGCTCGGGGGACCGAAACTGTATACGGAACGTCGCGGTGGCGGCAACTTGGCGATGATCCATCGCGACCACCCGATCTCGGAAACGCACGCCGGCCACTGGCTCGGCTGCATGGAGCAAGCGCTCAAAACAGTCGATGCCCCCGAATCGGTCAAGCAACAACTGTTCCATCGTTTGATCATGTCATCCTCGAACGTCGTCCGCGTCTGCTCCCACCATTTTGAGTAGTCAGCCTTTCGAAAAGCGGGTATGATAAGAAAGTAAGTAAAGGAGGTCGTTTTTCATGACAGAAGAAGAAAAAAAAGAGGCCGTTTCCTCTGAAGAAGAAACGGAAGAAGTAGAACCGACGGCAGTCCTCGCCGACGCCCTCGCAGAGGATGAAGAGGAAGAAGACCAACCCGAAGAAAAGAACATGGACCATATTAAAGGCGTGTTCAACTATCCACATGAGAATGGACGAGAGTACCGCGTCGTCTTCTATAACGATCGCAAAAACCTCGTGTTCCGTGAACTCGGGAACGGGAAAGTCGAATTCGTCGGCCGTTTCACAGACGAGTCGTATGACCAAGAGAACGAAGCAGAGATGCGTGAACTCGGCGAGCAACAGCTCGAACGGATTCTCGCAGATCGCCTCAAATAAAAAAATCGCCCGCGGGCGATTTTTTTATTTGTGCTTGTTTTTATTTTGTTTTTTCTTACGAAGCGCGTAAATCGCACCCGCAAGTCCTCCGGCGACAGCAATCCCGGCCATGACCGGCACGAGCACTTTTTTCGTCGGAATCATCTCTTTCACCCGTTCATACGGTGTCGGCACCGACAGCTCGAGTTGAACCGCCGACTCGCCGTGACCGTGCGCACGCGCCTGACGAGCCGCATCGGTAATGACGACACGTCCCGTCGTATAACGACGAACACCGTGTTCATCGGTGTACGGGCGACGGACACGTTTGACGCCACGCACGGTGCGCCCACGAGCCGCATCGGGTCGGACTATCCGTTCACTCGTCCACGAGCGACCCCCTGTCGCGCTATAAGCAGGGCGCATCTTGCGCCGATTGATCCATGTGTACGAATCATTCATGTCTATTCCCTCCAATATACTGAAGTACCTTTTCTTATTATACCCATACAACATCTGGGGAAAACATGAGTTGTTGTGAACGTTCGTTCACAAAAACAGAGGATGGCCCGGTTCGGACCACCCTCTGTTTGCCACATTACTCCGTGAACGGCTTATCTCGATGGCGACGTTTCGCCAAAATCAAGTAGTAAGCTGGAACGAGCACGAGCGTCAATACGGTCGAGAAGAGAATTCCTGACACGATTCCGATAGCAAGCGGTCGGAACAGTGGGTCTTCTCCAAGCGCGACCGGCAAGAGTGCCACGACAGCGGTCAACGCCGTCAACAGAATCGGACGAATCCGGGCGCGTCCCGCCTCATAGACGGCGGTCGTGACGGCCATGCCGTCGCGAATTCCTTGCTCGATGAACTCGAACAAGACGACTGCGTTCCGAACGACGATCCCGGCTAGTGAGACGATCCCCATCGAGGCCATGAAACTAAATGGTGTCTGGGTGACGAACAGTCCGACCACAGCACCCGCAATCGCCAAGTAAATCGTGAACAAGACGAGGAGCGGAAGTGACAGTGAATTGAACTGGAACGCGATGATCAAGAAGATCAAGAACAAGACGACGACGAACAACGTAGCAAGTTCAAGGAAGAACTCGTTTTGTGTGTCGCTCGCGCCGGATTGGTCGAACGCGATTCCTTCATCGGTCAATGACGCCTCGGCGTCAGCAAGCACGCGGTCGACGTCTTGTTTGAACGCCTCTTCGTCCATGCCTTCGCTCGCATAAATTTGGAGCGTCACAATCCGTTCCCCGTTCTCACGCGGAATCTGTTGAATCTGTTCTGTCGTCGTCTCAGTGACGAACGTACTGAGCGGTGCGACCGGAGGACCCGTCTCCGTCTGAACCGGGACGAGGATGTCGTCTAAGGCGAGCGCCTCACGGTTCGCTTCCGCATCGACGACGATTTTCACATCGCGTTGTTCGACTCCATCATCAAACGTGCCGATCGGGATGCCGTCCGTGACGAGGCGAATCTGGTCACTGATTGATTTCGCGGTCACACCAGCGGCCGCCATCGCGTCACGATCAAGTTCATACGTGAGCGTCTGGAACGGCTCTTTAATGTTGTCGAGCACGAGTGCACCGTCGATGGCTTCAAGGTCCGCTTTCACGGTATCCCGGGCCGTGACGAGTTGCTCAATCGTTTCACCGCGCATCGTGAACTCGACTGGTGCCGAAGTCGGCGGCCCTTGTTGCTGCGTATCCAAGAAGATTTCAGCATCCGGGTTGTTTTCCCGGATTTGTGTCGTATATTCGTCGATCAATTGAATCGCGTCAATCGTCTCATTGTCGACACGAACGACGATTTGACCCGTGTTTTCACCGGTCTGATCGAGCCCTCCCGTGAAGAGGCTCGGTAGGCCGCCACCCGCAAAGACAGATGTCTCGACGACACCATCAATACTTTGGAACTCTTCCTCGATCGCTCGAAGTCTCTGTTCTGTCTCCTCAAGGTCGGTTTGGACCGGCAAGGTGACACTCGTCACGACTTCTGGCCGGTTCGCAGCCGGGAAGAATTCGAACGGCGTCAACAAGATCAAACCGTACAATGCGGTCGTGATGACGAAACCGACGAGACCGAACGTCCATGGACGCTTCGCGACTTTGGGTAATAACGTATCTGCATAGAAATTACTGAGCCGGTTCAGTGGCCCACCTAACCAACCCGGCTCGCGTTTCGATACTTTCACTTGCTTCCGATTCAACCAGTACTGGGCGATCGGCACGAGCGTCAAACTGATGAGCATCGAAGCGAGCACCGACAAGGCCAAAACGGTCGGCAAGGCACGGATAAAGTTCCCGTTCGCTCCCGAGAGGAGTGTCAATGGCAAGAAGGCGAAGACGACGGCGAGCGTCGATGTGACGATCGAGCCCCACACTTCTTTCGTCCCGCGTACGGCACCGCCCATCGCCGTGTCACCTTTTCGGTAACGGCGGAGGATATTGTCATTGACGACGATGGCGTCATCGACGAGGATCCCGAGCGCAATGATAGCCCCGATGATTGAGATTTGGTTCAAGTCGACTCCGGTGAAACGAAGTGGAATCAACGCGAGCAAGAACGACAATGGAATCGCTAAGCTGACAATCAGCGAGCCTGAGAACGTGAGCCCGATCGTCGTGACGACGATGACCGCAATCATGGCAATGATGAATTCACGAGTGAGGGATGAGAAAATATCATCGACCGCTTTGGCCTGCTCGTAATATGGAACAAGTTCGACACCATTCACGTCCCCGACTTCATCCGCAACGACTTCGTCGACGCGTTCTTGAAGAGTCGGGATATCTTGACCCGATTCAATCGTGACCGTCAAGGAAACGGCAGGTTGTCCGTCGAGTGAAACGAGGTCCGTGACCGCTTTCTCCGTCTCTTCGACCGTGCCGACGTCTTCAAGGAGGACAGGCGTCCCATCCACTGAGCCGACGACGACTCGGCCCATGTCATTGACGTTCGTCAAACTATCGATCGCCAATTGGTAAATCCCATCTTCAGTCGACTGGCGACCGAGCGGGGTCGTCTTATATTCTTCATTGATCGCCGTCAAGACGTCCGGAAAAGCAAGTTGACGCTCCCCGAGTTCCGCCGAGTCGAGCGAGACGACGAATTCCGTTTCCGGTAGTCCTTTGATCGTCACACCGGTAACCCCATCTGTCCGCAACAGACGTTCCTCCAACCGCTCGATATCTTCACGCACTGTCTGGAGTGTTTGGCGATCATCTGCCGTCAACAAGTAAGAAGCGACCGGCAACTGCCCGATCGAGTCATTGACGGTCGGGGCCAGCGCATTTTCTGGCAAGCGAGGCGCAGCGTCTGAGATCGCTTGGCGTACATTCGACTGCAGCTCACTTCGATCGAAGCCGTCTTCATACTCGACGGTGATATTCGAGAACTCGGATGCGGATAATGATGACACATTCTCGATACCATCGAGTCCTCTCAATTCAGTCTCCAAAATATTCGTAACGTTCCGTTCGACCGTCTCTGCGGTCGCGCCCGGATATGGCGTTTGAATCAAGATGATATTGACACTCGTCTCTGGAATTTCACGTTTCGGAAGTTGGAAGAACGTGAGCACTCCGACGACGACTGCGACGAGCAAAAACACGATGACCAGTTTTCCTCGCTCAATCATTTTTTGAAAAAACATGTTGACCCCTCACTTTCAGATAATGTGCAAATACACATATGAACTATTCTTCTTTATCATAGAGGGGTTCACCATTCATTTCAATCTTTAAACACAGTTGAATGTGCTTCAGTGAAAGCGTTTTTGAAACGAATACGATAACTCGATGGACCGTTGCTTTTGCTTATAGACGGTATGATTCGAGACCGGGACCTCGACCGATTCACCCGAATGAAAGATAATCCGACTTCCTTTACCACTCTTCTTAGCATCGAGGACTTGAGAAAAATTGATCCAGGCACAGTCCGGACTTTCTTTTGCAATCGTCGGGAAAAAGATCGCATCTGCATGCCAATCCATGATGACAGGTGTCTTCCGGTGCGGGCCGAGTACGTTACGAGCCGCCTCGATCCGTCCTTGAATGCTTGAACCGTAATACAGACAGGCCGATTCGAGTAAATACAGGGGCGATCCCTTCATTCGCGATACACCGTGGGATTGATAGACGAGCGTCTCCGCCTCCCCATACTCATTGAAAACTGGAATCAAAGCTCTTGTTTCATTCGTCAACTGAGTCATCTGATTTGCCTCCATCATGGATATAGTGACTTACATGTCATTCATACCAAGAAATGAAGACTTAAACAAATCTCGCTCATATATTTCCCACTAAAAAAACCAACCGATTATCGGCTGGTTTTTTAATTTCAGTGATCTAATTTCTTATTCTGTAACAATTTCGATTGGGGAAATTGAAAATGTACACGTACTCCGTCTTTTGTATTTCCCAAGGCGACCGTCCCCTCATGAAGTGTCACGATTCGTTGAACGATGAACAGGCCAAGACCGAACTTCCCTTGTTTCCCTCGCGAAAACTGATGAAACAAGTCGAGGTTCGCGTCGACCGGGGGACCGTCATTCTCAATGGTGATGTCGACACCCGCCTCGGAGCGTGTCAGTTCGATTCGAATCGTCGACTCGGCATAGCGCAAGGCATTATCGAGCACGTTCTCGAAGGCGACACGGATTTGTTCTCCGTCCCCGAGCATCTCGCCGGCATGTCCTGTCACCGACCAGTCCAAGTTGCCGCGCAATTTGAATCGGCTGACGAGCAGTTCCATCAACTTATCGAGATTGATCGGTTCAAGCCGCATCTCTTGGCCTTTGAAGTATTCGAGCTTCGTGACATATAACAAATCGACGACTTTCTTCTCGAGTCGGGACGCCTCTTCGTCGATGACTTCGGCCGACCCTTTCAAATCCCCGGTCGGATAAATCCCGTCCCCGATGGATTGGGCGTAGCCGCGGATGACCATGATCGGTGTCTTCAAGTCGTGCGAGATGTTTTGGAGCAGCGCCTGTTGGGCCGCGTCTTGCTCTTGCAACTCTTGCCGCATCGCGTCAATCGAGCGGGCCAACTGCCCGAGCTCATCTTGACGAGCGAGCGGGAGCACCGTCTCCCATTGTCGGTTCGAGATTTTCTCGACCGCCCGCTCCATCTCGACGATCGGTTTCGTCAACTCTCGCGACATCCATAAAGCCGGGATTAACGACAACAGGCTGATGACGCCGATTAAAATCGAGATGCGCCAGTAGAGCGTCGAGACAAGTTCACGCCGGTAAGCGTCCCAGGCGTAGGAAGCTTGGTAGATCAGAGCCCCATCATACTCGTTCTGCCGGATGATATAGTAGACGTCCTCTCCATCAATCGTCGTCTGGTATTTGGCGACCTCGCTCGTCTGTGTGAGCGCCTCTTGATACATCCGGTTCGTCAATTCAAGCGGGGCCGAACCATAAATGATGCGTCCATTCGGCAAAAAGATGAGCTGGTTGACCGATCGGGATTCTTGTTGGCGACGGTCATACTCAATCGGATTTTGCGGAATGTTTTCTAGCTCATTCGTATTCCCCAGGTAATAATCCACATCTTGCAACGTCTCGTACACTTGTTCATCGATAAACTGCGTGATCGAGGAACGAATCGTCAACAAAATCATCAAGGCGAGCGTCACGATGATCAGAAGGATCAATACCCAAATCTTCCACATGAGCCGTTTCGGCTGGAGACGATCGAGCTTCATGGCTTAACGAGTCGGTAACCGACGCCATAGAGCGTTTCGAGCTCAAGGCGATGCAGTTTCTTCCGGAGACGGCGTACCAAGTCATCGACGACGCGGTCCGAGCCGAAATAGTCATGGCCCCATACCCCTTCTAAAATCTGTTCGCGTGATAAGGCCGACCCCGGATGTTCGAGGAAGAGCAGCAACAAGTCGAACTCTTTTGATGTCAAATCGATTTCATCTTGTTCATGCTTGATGAGACGTTTCTCAGGATAAATCGTATATTCTCCATATTCGATATGCTCATTCGATTTCGAACCGTAGACACGGTCGATCAATTTTTTGACGCGGATGACCAGTTCCCGTGGCAAGAACGGTTTCGCGATGTAATCGTCCGACCCCATCTCGAGTCCGATAATTTTATCGATATCCTCATCTCGCGCCGAAATGAAAATCGTCGGCGTGAACGCGTTTTTCGCTTTGATTTGTTTCAGTAATTGGAACCCATCGAGGTCCGGGAGCATGATATCGAGCACCCATAAGTCTGGTTCGTCTTTAATTGCGGCCTGGGCCGAGGTCCCGTCGGTGAACGAACGGACCTGATACCCTTCTTGCTCTAAATACGTGACGAGCATCTTATTTAAATTGATTTCATCATCGACTAAATAGATTGTGTACATTCCAGTCACCTCTGCAACGTTTTTTGTTTATCATATCAAACAATTGTGGATGAATGATGGGAATGCAGCCGTTTCCTCCGCGCTCAATGTGTTCACGACACGCAAACAAGCTCACAAAAAAAGAAGGGTTCCCCCTTCCTTACCGCGTCGGCCGAGTGCGCATCTGTTGTGCGAGGAATACCGTGCCGCCACTAAGGAGGGCCAGTACACCGCTGATCATCATGAGTTCCATCATGTTCCACCTTCCTACTGATAGCGATTCTCATTATCACCTATAATATAGCATACTTTTCTTAGCATGAACATGACAAAAAAAACTCCCGCCATGCTAGGCGGGAGCTCTCGATTATGCGTTGACGTCGTAACCCTGTTCTTCGATGGCTTCAATCATCGTTTTCACTGAAATTTTATCGTTGTGGATGACATCGACCCGATGGTCCTGTAACGAGACGATCGCTGACTCGACGCCTTCAAGTTCTGTCAAGGCGCCTTCGACCGCCGCCTTGCAGTGATTACATGTCATACCTTCTACTTTTAATGTCGTTTCATTCATTTGGATGTTCCTCCTTGTGTTTTCAATCGTAACGCGTTCAAGACGACCGAGACCGAACTGAACGCCATGGCCGCCCCGGCAATCCATGGAGCGAGCAACCCGGCCGCTGCGACCGGGATACCGAGACTGTTATAGGCAAGCGCCCAGAACAAATTTTGACGAATGTTACGCATCGTCAACGCACTCATCTCGATGGCACGGTTCACCCCATCGATATCTTGCCCCATCACGGTGACATCGGCCGCCTCAAGGGCGATATCCGTCCCGCTTCCGAAGGCGATGCCGACGTCAGCGACAGCAAGCGCCGGCGCGTCATTCATCCCGTCCCCGACCATGGCCACACGGCCCTGGCGTTTCAGCGCCTCGACATGATCCGCCTTCTCGACGGGCAATACCTCGGCGATGACATTCGTTTCCGGAATCCCGAGTTGACGGGCGACGTCGAATGCGACTTCTTTCCGATCACCGGTCAAGACGTAGACTTGTCTCGTCTTGGCAAGTTGTTGGACGACGGCACGGCTTTGGTCTTTCAACCGATCTTGCAGACCGAACGCCGCAACGACCCCAGACTCGTCGGCCACATAGACCGGCGTCATCGCCTGCATGTCCCACTCCGGTAATGCAAATCCGGCTTCTTGCATCATACGGACCGAGCCGATAAGAAGAGGTTTCCCATCTACGACCGCTTTCAATCCTCGACCGGCCAACTCTTCAACGCGTTCGACCTGACCGTCCCCTTCGCCCCGACCGATTGCCTCGGCGAGCGGGTGCGTCGACTGACGTTCGGCCATGACGGCTTGTTTCAAGAACGACGTCTCTCCGAACGTCGCCACGACTTCCGGCGTACCTTTCGTGAGCGTCCCCGTCTTATCGAAGACGACGATATCGACACCATTCAACGATTCGAGCTGACCGCCACCTTTGAACAAGACACCACGTTCGGCGGCACGGCCCGTCCCGACCATGATCGATGTCGGTGTCGCGAGACCGAGCGCACACGGACAAGCGATAACGAGAACGGCAATCGAGGCCCGGATCGCCATGTCCAAATCATTGAAGCCAAGCGTCCATACGGCGAACGTCAAGGCACTGATGGCGACGACGATTGGAACGAACACACCGGAAATCCGGTCCGCTTGCCGTTGAATCGGGGCTTTGTCCGTCTGCGCCTGTTCAACAACACGAACAATTTGCGCGAGCATCGTCTCGCTGCCAACACGTTCGGCGACCATCAAGACCCGGTGCGAGCGGTTAATCGTTCCGCCGACAACATCGGCGCCGACACTTTTCTCAGATGGGATTGATTCCCCGGTCAACATCGACTCATCGATGACCGTCTCACCTTCGACGATTTTTCCATCGACCGGCACTTTTTCGCCAGGGCGGACGACGATGACGTCACCGGCTTTGACCAAGTCGATCGCGACTGGCCGTTCCACACCGTCAACAAGTAAAATCGCTTCTTTCGCCTGTAACGATAAAAGTGACTTGAGCGCGTCCGTCGTTTTTTCTTTCGCTCGGGCCTCTAACCATTTCCCGAGCAATACGAGCGTTATCAAAACGGCACTCGTCTCAAAATAGAGCGACGGATGCATCGGATGCACGAGCATCTCGAAGACGGAATAAAAGTAAGCCGCCGATGTCCCTGTCGCCACGAGCACATCCATGTTGGCCGCGCCGCTCTTCAGACTCTTATACGCCCCTTTATAAAACTGGGCCCCGATCCAGAACTGAACCGGTGTGGCGAGCGCGAATTGCCACCACGGATTCATGAGCCAATCGGCATGGAACGTCACACCCGGGATGTGCGTAATCATGACGAGCAGAAGCGGTGCTGACAATAGCGCCGAGATGAGCACTTTTCGTTCGAGCGGGCGGAGGTCGTGTTTCGGGGTCAATTCCGCTTTCCGTTCTGCGCCGTAGCCGATCTTCTCGATTCGGGCAATCAACTCTTCTTCAGTGATACCTTCCTCGACGCGAATCGTCGCCGTTTCAAGCGGCAAGTTAACGGTCGCTTCGACGCCGTCCATTTTATTCAACACTTTTTCGATTCGGGCCGAACATGCGGCGCATGTCATCCCTTGAATCGACAGTTCGACGGTTTTCATCGGTCCACCTCCTTACTTTTTGATGCGGCTGACGATTGTCATCAATTCGTCAATGTATGGGTCCATGTCTTCCGTTTCGCTGGCATGGACTAGACATTTGCGCATGTGGCGTTCGAGCAGTTGCATCTCGACTTGTTTGAGCGCAGCTTGAATGGCTGACGTCTGAGTCAAAATATCGACACAATAACGGTCGCTCTCGACCATCTTTTGAATCCCTCGTACTTGTCCTTCAATCCGGCGCAGCCGTTTGCTGAGCGCTTCACGCTCCGCGTCTTCGCGCGGAACGATCGGTTCGTCATGCATGAATTCTTCCATGGTTATCACCTCACCTTCAGTATACCCCTACCCCGTAATGGTGTCAAATCATTTAATCAAAAAAAGAGCGACTGATTTGTCGCTCTTCCCCCTAATCAATTGCGTTGGAACGCCTCGCTCTTCAAGACGGTCCGTAAAATTTTCCCGGTCGTGTTCCGAGGCAGTTCATCAATGATTTCAATCTGTGTCGGCTGTTTATACTTCGCCAGTTTCGTCGCCGCGAACGCTCGGATCTCGTCTAGCGTCACCTGCTCGTCACGAGTGACGATGAACGCTTTGACCGCTTCCCCTTGTTCTGCGTCTGGCACCCCGATGACGGCCGCCTCGACGATCCCCGGATGCTGATACAACACTTCTTCGACTTCGCGCGGATAGACGTTATAGCCACCGACGATGACCATATCCTTCTTCCGATCGACGATATAAAAGTAACCGTCCTTGTCTCGTTTCGCCAAGTCGCCTGTATAGAGCCACCCGTCGCGAAGTGTCATCGATGTCTCTTCTGGGAGTTTGTAATACCCTTTCATCACGTTCGGCCCACGGACGATCAGTTCACCGACCTCGTCGATCCCGACCTCTTCCCCGAGCTCGTCGACGACTTTGTTCTCGACGTGGACGATCGACGGACCAATCGAACCTGCCTTCCGCTCCCCATGGAGCGGGTTGAAACAGGTGACCGGTGACGCTTCCGAGAGGCCATACCCTTCAAGGATCTTACACTCGAACTTTTGCTCGAACGATTCGAGCAACTGTACCGGCAGACTCGCCCCACCGGAAACGAAGACGCGGACGTGCTTGAGTGCCGAGGCGTAGGCCGGGACTTTCATCGCCGTCTGTAACAAGAAGTTGTACATCGTCGGCACCCCGGCGAAAATGCTGACGCGGTGTCTCGGGATGAGGTCGAACACGTCTTGCGGCGAGAATTTCGGCAAGATGACAATCGTCGCCCCGCGAAGGAGTGGGGCATTGACGATGACGGTCAGACAGAAGACGTGGAACATCGGCAGCGCCGCGAGCGCTTTATCTTCCGGCGTGATCTCCAAATATTCGCCGATCGAATGGGCGTTCGAGAACAAGTTGAGATGCGTCAACAACGCTCCCTTCGGTTTCCCGGTCGTCCCACTCGTATAGAGGATGACGGCGACGTCTTCCTCATCGACCGTGACGAGTTCCCCTTTCGTCGTCGCGAACGCCTCCTCGAACGGCAAGAACTCGATGTCCCCGTCCCGTTTCAACGCCGGTACGTCCGCGTACGGGACCGAGATGACGAGGCGGAGTTGCGGTAACTTCGTGAGCGCGGCTTCTGCTTGCGCGACGAGCGGTGACAAGGCGACGATTGCCTTCACATCCCCATCGACTAAAATATAGGCCATCTCATCTGGCGTGTATGTAGGGTTGATCGGAATGACGACCCCACCTCGTGCGAGCACCGCAAAATAGGAAATCAAGAATGCCGGGCTATTGCCGAGGACGAGTGCGACGTGGTCGCCTTGTCCAATCCCTTTTTGCTCAAGTGTCGCCGCCATCGCCTCGACCTGGCCGAAAAACTGTCCGTAGCTGACCGTGTCTTCCCCAAACACGTAGGCCGCCTTATTCGGATGCGCGGCCACAACGCCCTGTAGTGCCGTGACTAAGTTTGCCATGGTAATCCCCCTTTGAAAATGAATGACTATTCACTTTTGAGCCGTAAAAAAGAGCACGGCATCCGCGCTCTTTTTCAGTTATCTTCATTGTACATGAAACGGCTCAATAAGAAAACGCTTTCAAGTCCATCGTCTTCAAATGATACAAACCGGTCCTGCTCTGTACGTGGACGAGCGCCTGCAGTGTCTCGTCATCCATGAGCAAATCGTCCATCAATTTGTGGAGCGCCGACTTCTTCGCTTCGGTTGTTGCCGTGATGAAAAAGATCGCCTCGGCCCGAATGGTTTCAGCAGCAATCGTCTGCATCGCAAACGGGTGATTAAGATGTAACAACGTGATTCCATCTTGTTTCGAAACGTGGAGCGGTACATCGACGACAGCGACCGGTACGGCGACATCTGTCACGCCAGACGGGATCGTCCGCTCTTGTTCGATGACGACGCGCGCGAATGACTCATCGACAATCCCTCTTCCTTCTAACTCAAGACCGATCGCGCGGACAGCGAGGTTAAACGTCGGTTGCTCCGTCACCCACATCCAATTCGCGTCCATCCACTCTGTGATAAATCGGTACATATTGTTTCCTCCTATTGGTTGAACCCAATTTACGAAAGCGCTTGCATTGATTATGATACGCCTCGTCGAAACGACGCGCAACGGTCCACACAAGATGTCACGAAAACGCCAAAAAGAAGGGACCCTGTTCAGAGCCCCTTCTTCCCTCAAACCCGCTTCAGCTAATGAGATCGACGAGTTCTTCGAGCTCGACGTTGCCAAAGTAATGTTTGACGTCAAGCTGTGACAATTGTTCCCGAATCGCGCCGCGTTCGAATCGCGTCCCGACGAGTACTTGTTCGACATCATGAATATCACCGACGCCAAAGAAGTCTCCGTAGATTTTTGCTTCCGTGATCGTCCCTTTGTTGACGTTCAAGCGGACATCAATCGTGCCGATCGGGAAACGACGTTTCGACTCGACATCAAACGTTGGCGATTTCCCAAAGTTCCAATCCCAGTTCGCGTAGCGTTCTTTCGAGATGTCCTGAACGATCTCCCAGTCTTCATCGCGAAGCACGTAACGCTCGGGCTCTTGTCCGTCATAGATTGAGTGAAGGAGTGCCTCGACGAAGTGCTCCATCGCCATCTCTTCTTCTAAAAACTCGGTGATGTTGGCGACACGGCTCCGGACCGACTTGATTCCTTTCGAGCGCATCTTCTCTTCTGAGACGTTGAGCGAGTTGACGACTTCCTCGATGTTTGAGTTGAACATGAGCGTCCCGTGGCTGAACATGCGGCCGCGCGTCGTGAACTGGGCGTTACCGCTGATTTTGCGTTCGCCGACTTGGATATCGTTACGTCCCGTCAACTCCGCCTCGACGCCGAGCTGTTTCAAGGCATCCACGATCGGTTGCGTGAACTTCTTATAGTTATTGAACGAGTTGCCGTCATCTTTTGTGATGAAGCTGAAGTTCAAGTTCCCTTCGTCGTGATAGACGGCCCCGCCGCCCGAGAGGCGACGGACGACGTCGATCCCGTTCTCTTCGATATACTTCAAGTTGACTTCTTCTGACGTGTTTTGGTTCTTACCGATGATGATTGACGGGCCGTTAATATAGAACAAGAAATAATCCTCATGCTCGACGTTCAAATGCTTGAGGATGTACTCCTCGACCGCCAAGTTGAGTTTTGGGTCCCGGATGTCCGGGTTGAAAATAAATTTCACAGTAAGTTCCTCCTAAGGATGTTCGTTAGTTGTATTATACGAGACGTCGGCCCGGCGCTACAACTTGTTTACTTCCATTCTCCTGTCATGACGCGTTTCAATGCGTTCGCGACGCCATATTCGTCATGACGCTCTGTGACGTGGTGGCTGATAGCAATCAAATCTTCATGACTATTTTCCATCGCGATGGCTTTGCCGGCGACTTTAAACATTGGGACGTCATTCAAGTTGTCCCCGATGACGACGACTTCTGACAAATCGACACCGAAATGTTCGGCTAGTTTTTTCACGCCGTGACCTTTATCGGCCCCGTTCGCCATGACTTCGATGTTATCTTTGCCTGAAGACGTGACGTATACCCCTTCTACGCGCTCATCGATTTCTGCCCATAGAGATGACATCTTCTCAAAGTGGCTCGAGAAAGCGATGAATTTATAGACGCGTCCGGCCTCATTCTTGATGAAGTCCTCGATGTCTTCGACGAGACGAACGTCCTCGTTAACGTAATATCGTTTGCGGAAAAACTCATACATCTCGAGCGACCGATTGTCTCCGTTCTGTTTCAAGTTCTCCATCGTCGCATCGATCAAGTCGAGTCGACTCGCGACGAGTCCCGCCTCTGAGTACATCTCATAGAAGACGTCCGAGTATTTATGGTCTTGATGCAACACCGATACGACCTCGAGCGCTTCTTCCATCGTCAAATCGATTTCATGTAGCACGTCGCCGGTTTCCGTCAACACTCGTCCGCCGTTTGAAGAGACAATCGGGCACGTGAGGCCGACCTCATCGAGGATTTCTTTCGCATTGAAGTAATTGCGTCCCGTCGCAATCGCAAAGCGAATCCCTTGCGCTTCTGCCGCACGGACGATTTCTGCCGTCTCGGGTGCGATTTTCGTGTGGTTGTGCAGGATCGTGCCGTCCATATCAGATACGAACAATTTATACGTTGTCATCAACATCCACTCCTCTTTTTCTGTTTCGCTTATAACTATAACAAAAAGAGAGGCCATCGGAATAATCCGACACCTCCCTTCATAAATCTTTAATCTTCTTCCGAGAGCGCCTTGATCTGTTCATGGACGCTCTTGATGCAATCCGGCATGCCGATACCGTCATAGGCAATGCCCGCGAGCAGGATGCCTGGATAGACGCGACCCATCTCGGCGCGCAGCGCGCGGACCCGGTCGGAATGGAAAACGGCGTAGGGCGGCAACCCGTCCCGGAGCCGGCTGACAATCGTCTCGATCGGCGCCGCTTTGATTGTCATCAAGCCACCGAGGTCATGTAACGCCGTCGCGACAATTTCCTCGTCGGACGCATCGACGATTTCATCGGCGCCCGGACGACCGAGAAAGACGCGCAGGACGTGATACCCTTCCGGCACGGCGTGCGGCCATTTTTGGTCGATGAACGTGCACGCGGTGATTGTCACATCCGCCTCTTGGCTCGTGACGAAACCTGTCCCGACGAACGGTAACTCGATATCGTCTTGTTTGAACACGAGCGAACACGTCGCCGTCGCGTGCGGTTTCATTTCGGCTAAGAAATCGCTCTCGACTTTTGGTAAGAACTGACGGATGAGCCGGGGCGGGACCGTCAAGATGAGGTAATCGGACTCGATATCGCCCCGGTTCGTCAGCAGGCGATAGCCGTCCTCAATCTCCTCGACTTGTTCGACCGAACAGTTCAAGATGATCTCGGTGCGCTCTAACCGCTCGGCAAGACGATCGGTGAGCGACTTCAACCCCCGTTTGAGTGAAGCGAACTGTCCGACTTTCTTGGCGCCGACTTCCGCGACTCGCTGTTCGGGGCGCAAGTGACGCATCCCTTCATACAAGTTCCCGTATTTCTTCTCACCCTCGATGAACTGAGGAAACGTCGACAATGCGCTCATCTGATCGATGTCTCCCGCGTAAATCCCAGAAAGAAGCGGTTCGATTAACCGGTCGACGATCGGGTCCCCGACCCGCTCCCGCAAGTACAGACCGAGCGAGACGTCCGTTTCCGGTGTTTCGACGTCCGGTGGCGATAAGAGCATCTTCCGAAGCGTGGCGTGTTCTTCCTCGGACAAGAGTGTCGTATCCTTGAACGCATCGACGTCGAGCGGAATGCCCATGACCGTCTGCTTCGGAATCGGATGTAATCCGTCATGATGGAGCACGTACGCTTGGCCGACGCCGTTCCGGACGATCTCATCGCCGAGCCCGACCTCATGAATCAAGTCGGTCATCGCCGTTTTCCGGAACACATACGAATCCGGCCCTCGTTCGACCGCAAATTCCCCGGTCTCGAACGTATCGATTTTTCCACCTAAGCGCCCGCTCGCTTCGACGAGCTTGATGGTGACGTCTTCCGGCAAATAACGCTCGGCATAAAAAGCGGCGGTGAGACCTGTGATCCCACCACCGACAATCGTTACATTACGCATGACGTACAATCACGCTTTCCATTCGATCGGCGATGGCTTCAATGAAGCTATGCTCCGCGTTTGGCATGTTTGGACGTGCATAGTGGACGCCTAGGCGGTCACAAACGACTTTACATTCCACGTCGTTATCGAAGAGCACCTCGAGATGATCCGCGACGAATCCGACCGGCGTATAGACGAACGCCTCATAACCATGCTTTTCATAAAGTTCAGCCGTCAAATCTTGGACGTCCGGTCCGATCCATGGGTCAGGCGTGTTGCCCTCTGACTGCCAACCGACCTCATAGTTCGGTACGCCCGCCGCTTGGGCGATTTTGTCAGCCGTTTCTTTCAATTGATCCGGATACGGGTCGCCGCCTGCCAAAATCTTCTCTGGCAGACTGTGCGCCGAGACGATCAAGCAAGCCTTCTCGGCCGGTACTGGCAAGTTCGCGAATGTCGCTTTGATCGCTTCTGCCCACCAGTTGATGAATTTCGGCTCATCGTACCACGATTCGACCGAACGGATCTCGATGCCGTATTTCGCGGCTTCTTCATGCGCCCGCCCGTTGTAAGACTTGACGCTATATGACGAGTAGTGCGGCGCCAATACGACCGAAACCGCTTCTTTGATGCCGTCGTTCGCCATTTGCGCGACCGCATCTTCTACGAACGGTTCGATGTGCTTGAGCCCGATGTAGAGCTTGAAGTCGATCTCACCGGCGTGACGCTCGTTCAAGATGTCACGGAGCGTCTCCGCTTGGTCGATGGTGATTTTCGCGAGCGGTGACACGCCACCGATGGCCTCATAGCGCTCCGTCAAGTCTTGGAGTGCTTCCGGTGATGGTTTACGGCCATAGCGGATGTGTGTGTAGTAACGCTCGATATCTTCAGGTTTGTATGGTGTCCCATAAGCCATTACGAGTAATCCGACGGTTTTCATAATGATTTGCCTCCCATTTTTTCACGTGAGTAGTCATGGATAAATGCTGTCAATTTGACGAGAACGGACGGATCGACTTCCGGGAACACCCCATGTCCCAAGTTGAAGACGTATCCAGGTTGTTTCATCCCCTCGTCGAGGATTTCTTTCACTTTCGCTTCGATGACCGGCCACGGGGCCAACAAGAATGACGGGTCAAGGTTACCTTGGACCGCTTTCGTGATGCCGCGGTCGCGCGCCTCTTGAATCGATAGGCGCCAGTCGAGTCCGACGACGTCGAGCGGCTGGTCTTGCCACTCTTCGACGAGATGGCTCGCTCCGACACCGTGCATGATGAGCGGGATGTCGAGCTTGCGCAACTCGGTGAAGATTCGTTCTGTCGTCGGTTTGATATAACGGACATAATCCTTACGGCTGAGCGTCCCAACCCATGAGTCGAACAATTGGAACGCCTGGATCCCGGCTTCTGCTTGTGCCGTCGCATATGTGATGACCATGTCGCCCAGTTTCTCCATGAGCGCGTTCCACACGTCCGGCTCGGCGTACATGAGTGCTTTCGTTCGGTGGTAGCTCTTCGAAGGACCACCTTCAATCATGTAGCTCGCGAGCGTGAACGGTGCGCCTGAGAATCCGATGAGCGGGACTTCCAAACGTTCCCGAAGCAAACGGATCGTCTCGAACACGTACGAGATGTCGTCCGTGTTGAGCGGTTTTAAGCGTTCCACGTCTTCCATCGTCCGGTACGGGTTATCAATGACCGGACCGATGCCGCTCTTGATTTCCACATCCACGCCCATCGACGGGAGTGGCGTCATAATATCTTTATACAGAATGGCCGCGTCGACCCCTAGTTGTTTTACCGGGAGCTCTGTCACGTAGGCACACAATTCGGCATCATGCGTGATTTCGAATAGTGTCCTCGTTTTTTTGATCTCACGATATTCTGGTTGGTAGCGTCCGGCTTGGCGCATGTACCAGACGGGCACATAGTCTGTCGCCTCTCCTTTAAACGCCTTCAAAATAGTATCGTTCATACGTCGCGTCATTCCCCTCTATAATTCTCCTACACTCTCTTCTATAGGTATGTGAACTCAAAAACATTATACAGAAATTAATTAGAATAATGCTAATGTGAAGCATTTTCATTGTGTTTTCTTTGTGTCATTTCTTTGGCGGATACGTGCGGAATGCCGAATTGAGCTGACCACGAATCAAATCGTCACGCTGTTTCGTCGACAAACGCTTCTCGCGCTCTTTGATGTCTTGAATTCTCCAGCCATCCTCAAGTTTCGACGCTACATCGACCAATCGCTCGACGTCATGGAAGGAATATTTACGTGATCCACCTTTTGTCCGATCCGGAAAGACGAGCCCTTTCGCTTCATAATAACGGACTTGTCGCTCCGAAAGTCCTGTCAGATCAGTGATGACGCCCATCCCGATTACTTTCTTCGACTTATAGTCCATCCCTCGTCCTCCTCCTTCATAAAAAAACTATGTCAGATAATCTGACAAATTGCAATCCAAGTCGAATTTTTCGTCTTACACTGAAAACAACTTTTGAATCATCAATCGCAAAAAGGAGGAATCGCAACATGGAAGACATTTTATATTATATGGACACGCTGTTCGTACTCATCGCTGCACTGCTCGTCTTAACGATGCAACTTGGTTTTGGCTTGCTCGAGACGGGGACGCTCCGGGCTAAAAACGCCGGGCACGTCGCAGTCAAACAAATCATCAGCCTCTCTGTGGCGGCACTCGCCTTTTGGGCTGTCGGCTTCGGCCTCTCCTTCGGGGACGGGACCCGCTGGTTCGGGACGGAAGGATTCTTCATGAACGGATCGTTCACGAGCCTTGATTGGGCCAACGTCTCGATCGACATCAAATTCTTGTTCCAGTTGTCGTTCGTCGCTGTCGCACTCGCCATCGCCTGGGGCGGTTTCGCAGAGCGGGCCAAACTTTCCGCGTACGTCTTGTTCGGTATCTTCTTCGTCGCCATCCTCTATCCGATCGTCGCCCGCTCCGTATGGGCCGGTGGACTCCTCGGATCGATGGGGATGCAAGACTTCGCCGGTTCGGCCGTCGTCCACCTTCAAGGCGGAATGGCCGCCCTCATGGCCACGATCATCTTGAAACCACGTCGTAAAACCGAATCACTCGCCGGTCACAACCACGTCTTGACGGTCGTCGGTGGACTCGTGCTCTGGCTCTGCTGGTTCGGATTCAATGCCGGGTCGACGATGTCGGTCGCAGACGGCTTCTTCGGTTACGTCGCTCTTACGACGATGCTCGCCACGGCTGCCGGTGCCCTCGGCGCCCTCGCCATCGTCATGATGCATAAGAAGACAGCGGACATCCCGACGATCGTCAACGGTGTGCTCGGGGCGCTCGTCGCGATCACTGCTGCCTGTGCCTTCGTCGAACCATGGGCCGCCGTCGTCATCGGTGCCGTCGCTTCGATCTCCACATACGGCACGAGCATCCTCATGGCAAAATATGTCGATGACCCGCTCTGTGCTTTCTCGGTACACGGGGTCGCCGGAATCATCGGGACGCTCGCGCTCGGATTCTTCGCCTCGCCTCGTTTGGTCGAAATCACGGGCATCGGTTCGGCCGGCCTCTTCTACGGCGGCGGCTTGGGTCAACTCGGTGTTCAAGCACTCGGGGTCTTGATCGCAATGGTCATCGCTGGTGGCGGTAGCTACGTGTTCTTGAAATTGCTCGACGTCACGATCGGTCTTCGTGTCACGGAAGAACAAGAAGATATGGGCCTCGACATCGCCGAGCACGGTGTATCCGCATACGGTGAAGTCGAGACAGAACCTGAAACTCCGGCACGCCTCCCGAAAATTCTCGGGTCGAGTGTATCGGTCATGTCACCGAAGAAATAACGACAACAGTCAGGGACACCCAAAGCGGGTGTCCCTGTTTCATGTCAGTCGGCTCAAATAGTACCGGACGACCATATATGCGAGCGCGAGACCGACGAGCGCGTCCCACGTCGCCCCGAACATGAGCGAAGCCGCGCCAAGGGCGAGCATTTGCGCGAACAACAGCCGTGTCGCCCACCATTTATAGGCGACGAGCCGCTCGGCACGAGTGATCGGCAACCACGACGCCATCGACACCGTGTCGAGTCGTTTAAACAACGGGACGAGTTGCAAGGCAGTCAACCCGACGAAAAGCGGGACGACCAACCCAACGTACCACCCGCCCGAGAGCCACATGACGACGAGCGCGACGGCGGAAAGACGCAACACGAGATCGAGCGAATCGTTCGAGCGCATGACCCGGAGGCCATAGACGTACCGGGCCGCATCGGCCCGTTTCAAGACCGAGCGCTCGAGCAGGCTGACGATGAGCGATCGTTCCCGCACATCTTCCCGCATCACCGGGACATCGACGAACCAACTGACGACCCGGTTGAACTGGGATTTGCTCTTCTCTTCAAGCAAGAGCCAATCGAACAGCGGGATGCGTCGATTTCGTCGCACGTGGAGCAAGATGAATGGGATGAGCGCCGGCACCGGTGTCAACATCGGCACACCAAACAGCATGAGAAAACCGCTCGCGAGCGCGCTCGGCAAGACGACATATTTGACCCCATCCAACTTGGCGAGCCGCCCCGCCACCGAAATCAGGACACTCGTCGCAATGATGGCCCCGACTTCGACCGAGGTGAGCGCTTGCGTCCGGACGAAGAGCGGCAACACGACGAGCATGATGAGAACGGCACGGACGGCAGCGAAGACGACGTTGAATAGTCGAACGCCGTTCATGAACGCTTGCATCTCACCGAGTCGTGGCAATAAAAATACTTGGTCCGCTTCTTGAATCAATGTGCGGGGGCGATGCCCGAGCGGCAGAAGCAACCAGAGGAGCGCCACAATCCACTCACTCGGGAATGCCGGGTCCAAGTCCATCAAGAACTGGTTGTAAACGAACGCTCCGTAAATGAGCGTGAAATAAAGTGTGAACAACAAACCGCCGTTCGCCACGTACCGGCTGTATTTCACGACGTCCTCCACCCAGACGCCAAATCGTTGTTTGAACACGTTCATTGCTTCCGCTCCTCGGCATCAATCGCCTCAACATAAATGTCATCGAGCGTGGCGTCCGGACGAAGACCATATGTCTCGCGCAACTGCGCCGCCGTCCCGGTCGCGATGACCGACCCCTGGTGCAAGAAAACGAAGCGGTCGCAGTGACGTTCCGCCGTCTCCAAGATGTGGGTCGACATCAAGATGGCGCAATCTTCCTTATACTCATCAAACAATCGCAGCAGTTGGCGAATCGCAAGCGGGTCGAGCCCGACGAACGGTTCATCGACGATGAGGAGCGGCGTCTTTGTCACGAGTGCACAGAGGATCATCGCTTTTTGACGCATTCCTTTTGAAAAAACGGACGGAAACCAGTCCAACTGCTTCTCCATCCGCATATCTCGGGCCAGTCTTTCGGTCCGGATTTTCAGGTCGGCCGCATCGATGTCATACGCTTTCCCGATTAGCGTCAAATGTTCACGCAACGTCAATGTGTCGTATAAAATAGGGGTCTCGGGTATATAACTTATTTTTTTACGATAGTTATTTTCCGAAGAAGCGAGTGTCTCACTATCGACTTCGACCGATCCCGAAATCGGATCAAGCAATCCTAAAATATGTTTGATCGTCGTCGATTTCCCGGCGCCGTTTAGCCCTATGAGCCCCACGAGCTCACCTTTTTTCACTTCAAACGAAACATCGTGTAACACTTGTTTACCTATATAACCGCCGTTCAACTGGTCGACGTGCAACATGAAAACTCCACCCCTCATTTTCAACTTTTTTTCGTGATATATGTTTTAAAAGCTGTCACATGGGAATAATCTGAACTGTAAGGCATTTTAAAACTTATTCAATACTTCCATTGTTCCATAAAATTGCTAGTGAGAACAATGGACAAAACAGAAAGGAGAATGTTTTTATGGGTTGGATTATCACTTTAATCGTCGGGGGTATTATCGGTTGGTTAGCAGGTCTTATTTTAGGTAAGGATGTACCAGGTGGCGTCATCGGGAACATCATTGCCGGTATCATCGGTGCTTGGCTCGGTGGTCTCATCTTCGGAGACTTCGGTCCTGCAGTTGGCGGCATCGCGATTATCCCAGCACTTCTCGGTGCGATTATCTTGATCTTGATCGTATCGTTCGTTATGAAGTCAATGAACAAAAAGCGCTAATCCAGTGCTAGAAAAACGGGACCCTCGGCGAGGGTCCCGTTTTTTGTCATGTGAGGATGAGATAGAGGGCCTCATCCCGCTCGATGAATCGTTTCTCGCTCTCCCAGCGCAAAAACGTGAAAATCGACTCGAGCAGCGTCCGGTCGTAGCGCCATTCGACACCGAGGTCCGTTTCGACTCGTTCGTTCGGTTCACCTAAAAGCGCAATGAGGTCATCCGGCCGCTTCTGTAAATCGATGTCGATGCGTTCGACGCGCCCGTCAACAAACCGTAACTCCATCCCCTCATAGCGCCAAACGTCCCCTCGCTCCATCGGTTCACCAATCTCGTCGAGGACGGTTTGTTCACGTTTGTTCATCAGCCCTTCGATCGTCTCAATCGAGTGACCTGTCTGAGCTTCGACTTCGATTTCAATCAACTCGGCCCGATCAAGATCGAACTGCCCGGCGACGGTCTCAGCTTGTTCCGGCAACAAGGCAAACGCCAAGTCATCGTCTTCTGTCAGCGTCACGACCTCAGTCTCGGTCACCGTCGACCCATCGATGACGGCGACGGCTTTCACGTCATAACGACCCGGCATACGCTCGAGTGCCACCTCACCGCCCCCTTCATCAATTCGACCGACTTGTGCACCGTCCACCCACACGTTCGTCAACGGTACGTCCGATGTCACAACGAGCGTCTTCGGCAACAATTCAATCCGATAGTCCGAGAAACCAAATCGTCCTGCCCCCGTATCGACGAGCCGGAACAACCCATCCGTCTCCATACCTTGCTCCCGGTCGGCGCGGTCCTGCGCTACTTCCGAGATGGCCTCGCCCCGAATCGTCTTCTCTTCATTCAACCAGCCCATGAAGCGGAGCGCCTCGGCTCGTGTCAGCGGTTCTGATTCATACTCGACGTTCTCCTGGAAGAAGCTGACGTCCTCGTTCAACAACGCCTCTTTGAACCGGACATGAATCTTGTCATTGGCGGCTGCCGGTTGATATCCCCAGCGATAGACGGCCCCGGCGATCAGCCCGAGCACGATTGTCGCAAGGAGGACATAATAGATTCGCCTCCGCCGTACCGTTTTTTTCGATCGTACATACGCCATCCGTTTACTTCCTCTCTTGATTGCTGTTGTTTCTAGTCTAAGACGATTCATCCTCCCGGACAATCATTCTTCCGCCTGAATTTCCATGTTATGATGAAGTGGAATAGTCATTTACGAATGGAGGAACCCACATGCACACTGAAGCCAACTGTATTTTTTGTAAAATCGTCCAAAACGAGATTCCTTCTTATAAGGTATACGAGGACGACGCCGTCGTCGCGTTCCTCGATATCTCGCAGGTCACGAAAGGCCACACGCTCGTCATCCCAAAACATCACGCCCGAAACATTTATGAACTGCCAGCCGATGTCGCCCGGGACGTCTTCCAAGCCGTGCCTGCTATCGCAAACGCCATCCAGCGCGAGACGGGCGCGATCGGCATGAACATCCTATCGAACGCCGAAGCAATCGCCGGACAAACGGTTTACCATTTCCATATGCATCTGTTGCCACGCTATGGCGAGACAGATGGATTTGACGCAAAATGGGAGACGCACCAAGACGATTACTCCACTGAAGACATGCAAGCCATCGCTGCCGGCATCAAAGCGAAGTTATGAAAAAATGGACCGCCGCTCCTGGAGCGACCGGTCCATTGTCTTATGTGCCCTTATGACGAATTGATCGAATCGAGATGACGTTTCCGCTCTTCCTCGATTTGGGCCCGTTCGACTTGTAATTTAATCGCTTGCTCGTACAACTGTTGCCGCGATTTGACAGATTCCGCTTGTTCGAATTCTTTTCTTAACAAATTTAGACGGGCGTCTATTTCAACGAGTCGCTTTTCAAGCAAAGTTTGTTTACGCGTCTGTTCATTCTGTTCCGACGCTTCATATCCCGCCTCGAGTGCTTCCAATATTGTCTGTGCCCAAGGGTCATCTCCCAGTCGCTTGGCCGCGTTATACAGGTCTAGCATGTCATCAACCCAACGCTTTTGCATGTTCACTGGAGGTCACCTTCCTTTACCCATAGTTTAAAATAAAATGATTTTTCGGTCAAAATTGAATGTTCTGAAAAATTTTATTTAAGATATAGGTTTTTAATCACTCTTTTTTGGTAAAATAATATGAAAAGAATGTATTGTAGCATCAGTGTGCTTGAGGAGGGGAATGTATTGTCGAGTCACAATCGTCGAGAGTGGGTTGCATTTGGCTTCGTCGTAGCGTTTTTAGGGGTTGCGACCGTGAAGAAAATCGCCCGTGGAACGGCAAATGATGCCGCGGCCAATCAACACCGGGCGTCCACAATCACTACGTTGAAAGAACAATTCCAAAAAGTTGCCAAGGACGCGTCGCAAGTAGCCGCGGCAGGTAAATTGCAAGGGAAAGAATTGACGGATCAAGTGAAAGCCGAAGTCGAACGTTATCAACAAGACATTCAGCCTTCAATCGAGCGGATCCAAGGAAACCTAGACGAGCTTTCGAACGTACAGTCAGACATGACCGAAGCGAAAGCGGAAAAGACCAACTGACCGGTCTGTTGTCATCGCCCGTCGTTTTAGTCACATTGTATCCGGAAAGGATGGATCGACATGGAACATGAAAAAGAATTCACTGGCCCTGAGGCCATGCTCTATAGTCATAAAATCATTCAACTTAGTAAGGCATTGTGGAAGACGGTCGAGAAAGACTGGCAGAACTGGATCAAGCCGTTCGATTTGAACATTAACGAACACCATATTTTATGGATCGCTCACGCCCTCGGCGGCGCCTCGATCTCAGAGATCGCCAAATATGGGGTCATGCACGTATCGACGGCGTTCAACTTCTCGAAGAAACTCGAAGACCGCGGTTTGCTCACGTTCTCGAAAAAGGAGACGGACAAACGAAATACGTACGTCCAATTGACGCCTGAAGGCGAAGCGCTCTTGCTCGAGACGATTCATGCGTTCGATCCGGAAGAGAACGGCGTCTTCCGCGCCTCCCTCCCGCTCCAAGAATTGTACGGGAAATTCCCGGACTTGACGGACATCACCGCGATCGTTCGCCGCTTGTATGGCGACAACTTCATGGACATCTTCGCTGAAACGTCGAAGATGATCACAGAAGAAGCCGGACGTCGCCCTGAGGACGACGAGATCAGTAAAGAAGCTTGACCTGCCGATACAGCGGTTCCGTGACGTCTAGCGCCATCCCTTGGCGCACGCACGCCGCGAGAATCGTCTCGGCCTCTAAATGAGGATGAAGCATGCCGACGAAATGAACGAGCAAAGGCTCTATGGACGACAGACCGTAGCGCGCTTGCTCGTTTTGTCGTTCTCGAATATCATCAAGCAGTGCGAAAAACGCGACGACTTCTTGCCGTGTCAGATTCGCCTTGAGCACCTCATGTTCAAAGGGCCGCTCCGACCAATCGACCGCCCCGAGCAACAGTTCCATTTGAAACGATAATTGATTGATTTTCTCTTCTAACGACACGTTCTCCACCCCATCATTTCACATTCTCTTTTATCATTATACGACACGTTTCTGTGCTATGATACTACACAGGCAAGAGAACAGCTGTTATCATTAACAAAATGTGGTATAGTCGGATTTAGAAACTTATAGATTTTTAGGGGTGGAATATATGTCAAACGGAATGACGAACGAACCGAACAAACAAAACAAGAAGTTTTCAACAGGCGCCCTCGTCGGCGCATCAGCGATTGCACTTCTCATCGGTGTCGGCGGCACATATGCGGCGACAAACGGCGGGTCTTCGGACAACTCAGCAGTTGTTTCCTTTGAAGGCGGCGAAGTGACACGCGGCGAGATCGCGGACATGAGCTACGACCGTATGGTCCCACAACTAGCTTTCCAAGAAACGATGAACGAGTTGCTTGAAAAAGAATACGGCGACAAAGTCGAACAAGACAAAGTTGACGAAGAGTTCAGCAAGACTGAAGAGCAGTTCAACTCGAAAGAAGAGTTCGAGCAAGCGATTCAACAAGCTGGCATGACTGACACGGACGAGTTCAAAGAAGCGCTCCGCGGACAAATGCTCGTCGATGCAGCGAAGTCAGAACTCGTCGAAGTGACGGACGAAGACATCGAGGCACAATTCGCGAAAGAGAACGTCGAAGTCAAAGCGAGCCACATCCTCGTTGAGACAGAAGAAGAAGCCCAAGCGATCATCAAAGAATTGAACGATGGCGCTGACTTCGCAGACGTCGCGAAAGAGAAATCGACAGACACAGGTTCTGGTGAAAAAGGTGGCGACCTCGGTTACTTCTCAGCCGGCGCCATGGTCCCAGAGTTTGAAGAATACGCGTTCCAAGAAGACGTGGTCGGCAAAGTATCTGAGCCGGTCCAATCACAATTCGGTTTCCACGTCATCAAAGTCATGGATCGTAAAGAAAAAGATCTTAAACTCGAAGACGAGAAAGATCGCATCCGTGAAGAATTGGCAACTGAAAAAGCAGCCTCTGTCGACGCGAACAAGATCTACGCCGAGTTGATCGAGAAATATAACGTCGACGTGAAAGATGCGAAAGCTTCAACACAGTTCGACGCTGTGAAAGACGCCATCAAAGCGTCAGAAGAAGGTACAGAAGAAGCACCGGCCGAAGAATCGACCGAGCAATAAGCAAAAGACGTCCCGCGGGACGTCTTTTTTTATGCCTTCATAGCTTCGGTTTATAAAACGCACGGTTATCGAGTGGCATGACCCGCTCAGTGAACGCTCCGGGTTCAATCCCCTCGAACGCCTTCTCGAACATGTTCATCCGGGCATCGATGTTGTCGATGAAGAACAACATCTCGGCTTCCGGGAGCTGTGGCGCGTTCGCCGATCCCCACTCCGGTTTCCCGTGATGACTGAGGACGAGATGTTGGAGCAACGTCACGACTTCGCGGTCGGTTCCGAGTTCTCGGGCCACGACCTCGATTTCAGACGCCATGAGCGACAAGTGGCCGAGCAGTTTACCTTCAAGCGTATACTCCGGCGTGATCGCATCCGACAACTCGATCACTTTCGCCAAGTCGTGGAGCACGACACCTGAGACGAGCAAATCACGATTCAATTGCGGGTACAGGTCACACATCGTTTCAGCGAGTTTCAGCATCGACAAGACATGGAACGCCAGGCCCGAATAGACCGCATGGTGGTGTCGCACCGCGGCCGGATACGTGAAGTAAGCCTCTTCGTTCCGGTCGACGAGCGCAGTCACGAGCTCACGCATGCCCGCGTGTCCGATTGCATCGATATAGCCGCGGATTCCCGTCTCGAGTTCCGACTTCGGTACAGGTGCCGAACGGACGTAAGGCGCGATGTCCGTCTCCCCTTCGATGATGGAGATTTGTTTGAGCTTCAGTTGGGTCCGCCCGCGGTAATCCATCACTTCTCCGGAAGCGTGGACGATTTTTTTCGTCGCATATTTATCCGTGTCGGCGCTATCCCATACTTTCGTCTCAATCTCTCCACTCTCATCGCAAAGAATGAGCGTCAAATATGGTTTGCCATTTCCGGCGAGTCCTCGATAGGATTGTTTGATCATGACATATTGGTTTAACGTGTCGCCCACTTTGAGCTGACCGATTTTAGTAGTCGTCAAAAAAAGCACCTCTCTTCTTGTCAGTACCTTCATCTTAACGAAAGTTCACGTGAGATGCCAACTTTCTTAGGAAAGCGGGAATACTTGAGGGAGAAGGAAATTGGGGGAATGGAAGATGAGTTGGAAATGGTATACACGACCCGAAGAAATCGTACAGGTCGACAATCATTATGAAGAAGCGTACACGTATTGGCTCGAGCAGTTGACGACGGCGAAAGTCACAAAAATCATTGTCGCGCAAGACTATATGTACGGCTCGCTCACGCTCGACTATGAACAGCTCGAGCGCGAACCGCAAAAGATCGGGCACTACTTCGTGACCCGGGATTTCTTATGGACGATCGGGTTTGATGACATCTATTGTCAGTCAGTGGCGGCCAAGCAATACGATACACCAATCGAGGCGTTCTATGATTTGCTCGCTGAAAAGATGGACTATTACTTTCACGGCATCGATGAATATGAAGAACGGTTGATGGTCGCCCAGCGCGAGATGAGCGGGCAAGTGCCGCCCCAGTTCATGAATGAGATTTTCGGGCTCCGCAGCGAGATCGAACGATGGTCCGATACCGTCGTCCCGTACCGCGAACTGCTCATGGCCGGGCGCGAGGCGTTTCTCGACATGGACCTAAACGAATTGAGAGCGTATCGTCTCGCCAAATATCGCGTCAATCGGCTCCTGACGTTGATTGAACATTACCAGGAAGACATCATCGCGATGACCGATTTGGCCGCGACGTTGTCAAACTTCCGTGGCAACGAGATCATGAAGGCGCTCACCGTTTTCACGGCCTTGACGACGCCCGTCGTCGCGTTCGGTGCGGTCTGGGGCATGAACTTCAAACAAATGCCCGAGCTCGAGTGGCCGCTCGGCTATTTGTTCGCCTGGCTTATGATCATCGGCTTCACGGTTTTGATTTATTTCTGGTTGAAGCAAAAAAATTGGATTGGGTCACTCCTGCAATTCCCGAATCAAATCCGTAGCCAAGAAAAGTTGGATAAACAGCGCAACAAACGAAATAAGCAAAACTAGCAAAAAACGAACAAAAGTTCGGTATACTGAAAGGAGCAAATGATACAGAAAGGTGATGTTCATGGAACGATTGATCATCCATGTCGATATGGACGCGTTTTACGCCTCGGTCGAACAACGCGACCGCCCTGACTTACGCGATAAACCGGTCATCGTCGGTGGCGCCCCTCACAGCCGTGGGGTGGTCGCCACTTGTTCGTATGAGGCGCGAAAATACGGCGTGCACAGCGCCATGTCGTCACGTCGGGCATTCGCACTCTGTCCGCAGGCGACGTTCGTCAAACCGCGGTTTCACGTCTATCGGCACGTCAGCCAACAAGTGATGTCCATTTTCAAATCGATCACGCCGCTCGTCGAACCGCTCTCGCTCGACGAGGCGTACTTGGACGTGACGGAGAATACGCTCATGAGCACGTCCGGCCCTTATATCGCGCGCTACATCCTTGGGGAAATCAAACGCCGGACCGGACTGACCGCTTCGGCCGGGGTCGCCCCGTCGAAGTTTGTCGCCAAAATCGCCTCAGGATTCAACAAACCGAACGGACTGACGGTCGTCGAGGCGGATGACGTCGAGGCGTTCCTCGCCCCGCTCCCGATCACGACGATGCACGGGGTCGGCAAAGTGACCGCGCAGACGTTGTTCAAGCATGACTACCATACGATCGCCGATTTGCAGGGCACCCGCCCCGAGCAGTTGAAGGCCATCTTCGGCCACGACCGAGGAAATCAGTTATATGAGCTCGCCCACGGTCGGGATAGCCGCCCCGTCGTCCCGACCCGGGAACGAAAATCGATCGGCTCCGAGACGACGTTCGCGTTCGACCTCGACGACCCGGAAGAAGTGTACGAACGCGTCATCCCGGAAATCGAAGACGTGCTCCATCAGCTCGACCGCCGTGAGCTCAGCTGTCAGACGGTGACAATCAAAATCAAGACGAGCGAGTTCCAGGCCCGGAGCCATCAAATCAAATTGAACCATCCGACGCACGACCATGACGAGATTAAACGGCTCGCCCGCCGTCTGTTCGACGAGATGGCGATCACCGAACCGGTCCGCTTGATCGGGATGACGGTCTCGGAGTTGATTCCGCGTACCGAAACAGCACGTCAACTCACATTCGAAGAGCTGACGAAACCTTCGCTTGAAGAATGAATAGTCATTCAGTACAATGGAAGCAAAGGGGGCGAACGGATGGAACAGTATACGATTACAGCGTTCGAGAACGACGGCACGGTCGTCTTGAACGATTCATTTACCGCGGCAAGCGATGACGAGGCGAAAGCGAAAGGGCTCGCGATGCTCGAGGAAGCCGGGCACCTCCATAAAGGGGCCCGCATCGCACGTCGCGGTCAACTCATCTACTTCGAGCGCTGTAAACTGCCAGGAAAACTGAAAGGCACGGCCTCATAATAGAAGCGCCTCGGGAATCCCGAGGCGCTTGTTCATTCGCTATATTTGGCTTCCCACTCGCTGCGCCACTCCATGTAATCGGGATGCAGCTCTTCCGCCGTCTTCCCATCGAGTGAATAGCTCGCTCCGGTAAGCGGCTCGGCCGAATCCGGATATGACGTCCCGCCGATGATCTCGCCGTCCACCATCATGACCGAGACGTTCGTCTGGCCGAGTTCTGCGACTTCATCGAGCGGATGGTTGCGGACGATGAAGTTCTCATGTCGAATGTCACGTCCAATATAGTCATCCGGCGGCGTCATCTGGACTTGCCACGTACTTTGCGTTGGCAACTCAAGCAGATCTGCCTTTTCAAAGCTCAACGTTCTATTCCCTTTTTAAGAGACGACGTCATAGCCTTGCTCCTCTAAGTACGTCTTGGCCACTTTGGCGTCCGCCCCGAGCGTCGGTGCCGGCTGTTCGCTCTCATTCGAGCAGGCCGCAAGCAAGAACACAGCCAAAATCATCCCAACTCGTTTCCACATCATCTCTCACCTCACCGTTTAGCATTTTTTTACACATTCGGCAGAGCAAACAACATTTCCTTCAAAACGGGAAGATGAACAAAATCGTGAAGATGGCGATGACCGCCGTCACGACCTGAAGCGGCAAGCCGACTTTGACAAAATCGAAGAAGCGATAGCCGCCGATGCCGAACACCATCGCGTTCGTCGGTGACCCGAATGGTGTCATGAACGCGAGCGAGGCCGCGATGGCGACGGCGACGACGAGCGGGACGGGACTGACTTGGAGTGCCGAGGCGAGCGACAGTGCGAGCGGAGCGAATAAGACGGCCGTCGCCGTGTTCGAGATGATTTGACTCAGCACCATCGTCGCGACGAAGAGCGCAACGAGCACCCAGACCGGACCAGCCTGCCCGAACGACTCACTGATCCATGTGACGAGCCACGTCATGATCCCAGCATTGTCGAGCGCTTGGCCGACCGGGATCATCGCTGCGATCAAAAGAAGCGAGGACCATTGAATCGATTGATACGCGACGTCCATTTGGCGGACGGCTCCGGTGAGCACCATGGCAAGCGCCGCGAGCCATACCGCTACCGTCGGGTCGACCCACTCGAACACAAGGAGCGTGACCATTCCGAGCATGATCAATCCCGCTGCTAGTTGATGACGTTCGGATACGGCCCGATTGGCCACGTCGGTCACGTGCTCATTGGCAAGCAAGAGATGCGTCTCGTTTCCGACCCGCTCTAAGTCGGCCCACTCCCCTTGGGCGACAAGCATGTCTCCTCGTTCGAGCGGCACATCTTTCAATCGGGTGATGGCGATTTCCTCGTTCGGGCGTACGACTTGAAGCACGTTCAATCGATACTCATTGCGCAACCGACTCTCGGACAAACAGCGACCGACGAGCGGGCTGTCGGTCGGAATCGTGAAAACGGCGACGCCCGACTCTTTGCGTACACATCTTTGACGTTAACCGGCTCGACGACCAATCCTTCTTGTCGGGCGATGCGGTGGACATCCGTCTCATCACCACTGACGAGGACACGCCCTTCCGTAAGCACCGTGTCGGCTCGGGCCGTGATAAACCGATGGACCACTCCTTTTCGGTGTTCGCCGACGACGACCAAGCCGTCTCGTGACCACTTAACGTCACTAAGCGTCTGACCGACGAGGCGGTGTCCTTTCGTGATGGACAGCGCATAGACGGCTACTTGCGGTATCATCAACGGATGAGCCGCCGACGAACGGATATCCCCCGCCCCGAGCAGACGGTTCCCAACGACATAGAAATATAACAGTCCGACCACAGCCACGACGAGACCGATCGGCAAGAGCGCAAAAAATCCAAGCGTTTCCCCCGCCCCTCGGAGCGTCTCCGCGGCGACTAAGTTCGGTGGCGTTCCGATAAGTGTCATCGTCCCACCGATGCTTGAGAAAAAGGCGAGCGGCATGAGCAATTTCGCCGGGCTCGTACCCATCTGCCTTGACATGGCGAGCACGACCGGAATCAACAAAGCGACCGTTCCCGTGTTCGACATCAGGCTCGACAGAAACGTCACGGTGACCATGAGGACGAGAAAGAGACGTACTTCACTCCCTTTCGCGTACGGGATGAGAGCGGCCCCTAACCGTTCGGCGAGTCCGGTGTGAAACAACCCGGCACCGACAATGAACAGTCCGGCGATCATGAGCACGACCGAATTCGAAAAACCGGCCATCGCTTCGACCGGTGTCAGTTGATTTGTCAAAACGAGCAAGAGGAGACCAATCAGCGCGACCAAGTCGGCCCGGAGCCAACCTCCGATAAAACCGATGATCATGACGGCTAAAATCACCAAGGTGACCATGGCGTCCACCCTTCCTTGTGAATGACCTACAAATAGAGTATACCACGCTTTATGTAAGCGCTATCATGAATTGGGTGACAATCTAGGCAACAAAAAAGCGGATGGCTCGATTGCCATCCGCTTCACTGTTATTGAACTTCGTTATCATTCACCATCGGAGCGTAGAGCTCTTCAAGTGGCTTCATGATAATTTTCGTCACTTCTGTGACCAGTTGATGCATGCGTTGCTCTTCTTGCATGAGCTCCATGATCAATTCGTTTTGTTGAACGCCCATCATTTTTGTCTGCGCATCCATCATCTCTTGTTCAGAGATTTCTTCGCCTTGCATTTGCTTCTGTTGAAGCGTCATTTGGATATCACGGAAGTCAGCGAATAACTGGTTCGCTTCTGCATCCGCATTGACACGGTCGTATAGTGAAGAGAGATTTGTGAACTCCTCAGAATCGCGAAGTGCTTTTTCCAATTGGTAAGCATGATCGTACAAGTTTGATTGTGACATGTGACGTCCTCCTAAAAACTATTAGGGCGTGCCGATCAAACGATGGCAATCAACCCTTGAATCAATCCAATCATACCACCTAATAAGGCGCCAAGCCATGTTATTGCCCGGAACTCTCGTTTTGAGATCGAAAGGACGATCTCTTCGAGGTACGAGGTATCGAGCGAGCTCACTTGCTCTTGAACGATTTGATCGATTTTCAGGCGATCCATGACCGTCTCCATTTGATCCGTGAAACGCGTGATGACGAGCCTCACGCCGTTCGGCACGAGTTCTTCGATGACACGGTCTTCGACGTCCCGCGTATAGGAGTGGACGGTCCGATCGAGCAGTTCCCCAACCGGGAGACGCGAGACGACTTCCGTCGTCACACCGTCAATCAACCGTTCCTCTAATCGGTCGTCGAGCAGTGTATCGACCGAGCGTTCACTGAACCGCTCGAATTCGCGCGTGATCATCGTCGCCATGCCAGACCGAGTCGAGCCACCTCGCAAGATATTGATAATCTCCGGACGAATCATTTCGACGAAATTCAAGTTTTGAACGAACCCGGCGATGAAACCGAGCCGACGTTGGACGAACGAGTCGACCATGTGCCGAAGTTGCGCCTCGCCTTCAGCCGAATAAAAGTATTCTTCTGACTTGACGAGCAGGGCGTCCACGATTTCGGGGATGATGCCGCGGACACGGTCCATCCCGTCTTCACCGAGAAGCTCATATAGTTGACGCGACTTCACATCCGCAAGGACAAGTCGGAGCTCTTGACGGAGCTTCGTATCCGCTTCTCCCAACACACGTGTCTCCGCATCGGGATAGAGCGGTTCGATGAGCGAACGGATCGTCTTGTCTGAACGAAGCATCGTCCGAACCTCACCTTGCACGAAGTGCGTAATATGATTACCAACTTGTTCATCGAGCAGGCGCTTACGCATCCCTTCAGGCGTCAACAAGTGCTTGACGACCGTCTTCCCGAGGCTCGTTGCCAATTCGTCGCGACGTTTCGGGATCAACCCCGGGGTGAACGGAACTCTCATCTTCCCGATGTATTTAGGATGATGGGGCCGAAACAACATTTTGATAGCGAGAAAGTTCGTGACTCCCCCGATTGTCGCCCCGATGGCGATCATGATGAATATTTTTAGTAGACTGTCCAAACTGCCTGCCTCCGTTCTGAAATATGATACATTGTTTGAAGAGGTGATTGTATTGACTACGTATGATCGTATTAAATCGATTTTCCCGACCGTTGTCCATCGGTCGGAAGATGCATCCGGAGACTACATCTGGTACCAAGCACACGATGGGACCGTGTTTGGACTACCCAAAATGGAATTGAGCGAGCGTGAACGACAGCTACTTGAATGGTCGGCGACACCGTTTGTGACGACGCGTGATCCGCGTCAAGAGAAATGGCAAGACCGCTTGCTCACAGATTCGTATCGGATTGCCCAGCCATTTCGGTTGTTGTCGCTGTCGCTCCATTATCAAGAGCCGGAATCGCTCGAGCAATTTTTAGAGATATTGCACGATTTCATGCCTGAAGCGGAAATCGTCGTCATGACGCGACATCACGTGGAAATCATCGAGATGAATCAACTCGTCGATTTGTCCGAGTTCGAGGACGTGTTACGAGCCGTGGCGAGCGATTGCTACGTTGAGGCCCATGTCATCTATAGCGAGCGACCGCTCGGTGTGTTAGGGACACTGTACCAACAACATCAAACGCTGCGCCCGTTCGCGAGACTCTCTACTAAAGCTTACCCTGCTAGTCAACTATTATACCATTACTTGCTAGAAGACCATGAGACTTTTGCCGAACGTCTCCAATTGATTGAGGCCGTATATACGACGCTCGACAAGACGAACATCGAGCTGTTAGAGGCATTATTCGCCTACTCTTTAAACGTATCCCATACGGCTAAAGCATTGTTCATGCATCGAAATACGCTCAATTATCGGCTCGATCGGCTGTACGAACTGACGGGATACGATGCCCGCCAATTCTATGATGCGAGTTTGCTTCAACTCATTGTCACGTTGCACAAATCTGAGTAATCGTTTTTGTGCAACGTGTACATATCCAATGCAAGCGGTTTCACCGTATAATCAATCTTGTAAGCGCTATTATACAAGAACAGATTCCCAGGAGGCTAACGACATGGCAGAAATTCAATTGAACCACATTGATAAAATATACGAAGGTGGCGACTCAAAGGCAGTCAGCGATTTTAACTTGCACATCAAGGACCGCGAGTTCATCGTCTTCGTCGGACCTTCAGGTTGCGGTAAATCGACGACACTCCGTATGATCGCCGGACTCGAAGAAATCTCGAGCGGCGACTTCATCATCGACGGCAAGCGCATGAACGACGTCGCACCGAAAGACCGCGACATCGCCATGGTCTTCCAAAACTATGCACTTTACCCGCACATGAGTGTGTATGACAACATGGCGTTCGGTTTGAAACTTCGCAAGTTCCCAAAAGATGAAATCGATCGTCGCGTCCAAGATGCGGCCCGTATCCTCGGACTTGAAGAATACCTTCAACGTAAGCCGAAAGCACTCTCAGGTGGTCAGCGTCAACGTGTCGCCATCGGCCGTGCCATCGTTCGTGATGCCAAAGTGTTCTTGATGGATGAGCCGCTCTCAAACTTGGATGCCAAGCTTCGCGTTCAAATGCGTAAAGAAATCATCCAATTGCACAACCGTCTCGACACGACGACGATTTACGTTACCCATGACCAAACGGAAGCGATGACACTCGCGACTCGCATCGTTATCATGAAAGACGGAATCATCCAACAAGTCGGTTCGCCGAAAGAAGTATATGAAAACCCGGACAACATCTTCGTAGCCGGCTTCATCGGATCACCTTCAATGAACTTCTTCCGCGGTAAATTGGCTGATGGGAAGTTCCTCGTCGGTGGTGAAGAAATCAACGTCCCTGAAGGCAAAATGAAAGGTCTTCGTGACCGCGGTTACGTCGGTAAAGAGCTCGTTCTCGGAATCCGTCCAGAATCGATCCACGATGAGCCGATCTACATCGACTCACCAACGACGCACACGTTCCGCACACATATCGACGTCGCCGAGCTCATGGGCGCTGAGTCATACTTGTACGCTGAACTTGGCGGCCACCAGTTCACGGCTCGCATCGATGGACGTTCGAACATCCACATGGGTGATGACGTCACACTCGCACTCGATATGACGAAAGCTCATTTCTTCGACACGGAAACAGAACAAGTCATCCGTTAATACAAAAATCCCTTCGATTGGTTGCAATCGAAGGGATTTCTTTGTGTCAGCGAATCGCATACCGACGTTCGAGACGATGCTGCCCCGCCTGGATGAGCGTCGACAAGATCCAATAGATCGATGCCGAGAACAAGAGGAGCGGCATGACGAGATACGTCGTCGCGGCAATTTGGTCCGACACGTACGTCAACTCTTGGACGGCGATGACCGAACCGAGCGACGTCGATTTGATAATATCGATGACCGAGTTGGACACCGGTGGGATCGCACGCGATAGCGCCTGGGGGAAGATGATATCCTTGAAGCGCTTCGCACGCGGGATGCCGAGGGCGACACTCGCCTCGACTTGTCCTTGGTCGACCGAATTGATCGCCGCCCGGAACGCTTCCGAGATATAGGCCGCGAAGTGAAGGCCTAACCCGAAGATGAGCGCCTGCATCCCGCTCAACTGAACGAATCCGGTCAAACCGACGTACAAGATGAGAAGTTGCAACAAGAGCGGTGTCCCGCGGAAGAACGAGATATACGTGCGCGTGAACAAACGGACGATTTTGATTGGACTGCTATGAAGTAATGCGATGATCAGACCGAGCACCAAGGCGAGGAGAATCGACAGGATACTGGCGATCAACGTCAATTGTACGGCTTCTACATAGGCCGAACGGTTCTCGATGACGGTCGTGATCAGTTCACTCATTGACTGATATCCTCACCGAAGTACTGCTCACCGATTTCAGCCATCGTACCGTCTTCTTGCATCTCAGCGAGCGCGTCGTTCAACTTATCGAGCACGTCCGAGTCTTGGCGTGTCATGTAGCCCGCTTCGCTCTTGTTGAAGACGTCACCGACCGCTTTCACGTCGTAACCTGTCTTCTCAAGCTCCGTCAAGATGAAGAGACGGTCGTTGAGCGCTGCGTCAAGACGTCCGACTTGAAGATCTTGCAGCACTTGGTTCGCGCCTTTGTAGAACTTGACTTCAGCTCCAGCTTCTTCAGCGAGCTTGGCGTAGACCGATCCTTGTGTCGAGCCAACGACTTTGCCGTCGAGGTCGTCGATGCCTTGGATGTCCTCATTGTCTGAAGCGACGATAACTTGTGCGCCTGAGACGGCGTATGGGTCTGAGAACGCATATTTCTCTTCACGTTCTGGCGTGATGCTCATCTGGTTGGCGATCATGTCGATGCGTTCCGCGTCGAGGGCTGGAACGAGTCCTTTGAAGTCCATCGGCTCGTATTCGACCGTGTAACCGGCACGCTCGGCCGCTTCATTCAACACATCGATGTCATACCCTGTGATTTCACCTTTATCTTTATACGTGAATGGCGGGTATGTCGCTTCTGTTCCGACTGTGATGACGGCTTCTTCTGAACCGCTGTCTGTCTCTGTGCCGCATGCTGCGAGCACCCCGAACGATGCGCCGATAGCGAGTACTGCTGTTAACGATTTTTTCATATGAATTCCACCTTCCTGATAATCCTTATATGATTACATGGTTTTGAACAATACACTCATCATACTGACGGGGGCATTCAATGTCAAACAAAAACCACTGCCCTCGTCAGGGTAGTGGTCCTCGCTTAATCGATTGCTTTCGCTTGTTTCATAACATCTCGTTCAATTGCCTCTCGTTTAACCGTCGTCTTCTCGGCGCTATCGGCGTGGACGCTGAAGTAGAACTTGATTTTTGGCTCCGTTCCAGACGGACGCAGGCAGAACCATGAGCCATCCTCGAAGATGAACTTGAGTACGTTCGACGACGGCAACTCGATTGCTTGCGTCTCTCCTTGACGCAAGTTCGTCGCGACTTGTTGCTTGTAATCCTCGAAGCGGACGACTTCGTAGCCGCCGACTTCTTGTGGCGGATTGGCGCGGAACGCCTCCATCATTCGACCGATTTGTTCGAGACCGGCTTTCCCTTTCAACGTCATCGATTGGAGCGACTCCTCGTAGAAGCCATACTTCTCATAGACGGCTTGGAGGGCATCGTACAACGTGCGTCCCTGTTGTTTATGGAAAGCCGCCATTTCTGCGCCGAGCAAGCACGCCTGGACGGCATCTTTGTCACGGCAGAAGTCTCCAATCAAATAACCGTAGCTCTCTTCGTAGCCGAACAAGAACGTATATTCACCAGATTCTTCATATTGTTTGATCTTCTCACCGATGAACTTGAAGCCGGTGAGCGTATTCTCGAGGTGAACCCCATACGCCTTAGCGATGGCCGCCCCAAGTTCAGACGTGACGATCGTCTTCGCGACGAAACCGTTCGTCGGAAGCGTCCCCGTCTCGACTTTTTGAGACAGAATGTAATCCATGAGGAGCGCCCCGGTCTGGTTCCCCGTCAAGACGAACCAT
The DNA here is from genome assembly GCF_018617975.1 of Exiguobacterium sp. s21. Classification (NCBI taxonomy): domain Bacteria; kingdom Bacillati; phylum Bacillota; class Bacilli; order Caryophanales; genus Exiguobacterium; species Exiguobacterium sp. s21. The sequence continues at coordinate 91,093 of NZ_JACSLF010000011.1, forward strand.
TCGCCGTTGCGGTCACGGACCGTGAAACCGACACGGTCGGCGTCCGGATCCGTCGCCATGAGCAAGTCGGCGCCGACGCGGTCGCCGTACTGCATCGCGAGCTCAAACGCGGCCCGTTCTTCCGGGTTCGGATAACTGACCGTCGGGAACGACCCGTCTGGCTCGGCCTGCTCCTCGACGATGGTGACATGTTCAAATCCATACGCCTTCAACCCTTCCATGACCGGGCGACGTCCCGTCCCGTGGAGTGGCGAGTAGACGATTTTAAGCGGGTCTCCTTGCACATCCGTATGAATGCGAATCGATTGAAGGGCCTCCATATAAGCCGCATCGACCGACGCATCGACGGTGACGAGCGTGCCGTCGGCGCGGAGTGGGGCTTCATCTTGGACTTCGATCTTTAATTCGTCTTCAATCGCGTTGACGTACGAGACGAGCTCATCGGCCTCAGCCGGTGGCAACTGTCCGCCATCGGCACCGTATACTTTAAAACCGTTATATTCTGGCGGGTTGTGGCTCGCCGTGATGACGATGCCTCCAAATGCGTTTAAATGTCTGACGGCGAACGACAACTCTGGTGTGGCCCGCAGGCTTGGGAACAAGTATGTCTTAATCCCGTTCGAGGCGAGCGTACGCGCCGCTTCGAGCGCGAACTCCGGCGAGAAGTGACGTGAGTCGTGGGCAATGACAACGCCGTGACGTTTCGCTTCTTCGCCCGAGGCAGCGATAAAGTCCGCGAATCCTTGCGATGCCTTACGAATCGTATATATGTTCATCCGGTTCGCACCTGGTCCGATTTCCCCGCGCATACCGCCCGTCCCGAATTCGAGCGTCTTATAAAAGGCGTCCTCGAGCGACGTCTCGTCTTGCTCCATTTCCTCAAGCTCGGCGCGCAAGTGCGGTTCGAGCGCCTCGTGTTGTTTCCATCGGTCATATGTCTGTTGCCATGTCATGGTCAGTTCCCCTTTCGACATTCAAAAATTCAATCGAAGTACTCGCCAATTTGTTCCATCTTGTATACGATGGGAGTAACGAAACTTCGAGGTGATACTATGTTTCCAACTATGCGTGCCCAAGAATTGAAACACATCGTCCATACGGACTCGATTCGCTTTATTGATTGTCGTTATTCATTAAACGACGCCTCATACGGAAAGTATGTGTATCGACAGGGGCATCTCCCGAACGCCGTCTTCCTCGATTTGATGGAAGATTTATCTGGTCCCGTGTCCGAACACGGTGGGCGCCATCCACTGCCGTCAAAAGAAGCATGGACCGAGACGCTTCGCCGAATCGGGATTCAAAAAGATGACTTGATCATCATTTACGATGACGGATTCCCTTATGCCGCCCGTGCTTGGTGGTTATTCAAATGGGCCGGCCATGAGCGTGTCATCGTGCTCGAGGGCGGGATTCAGTCCGGAATCACTTACTGCGGCGAGACGACGACGGACGTTCCGTCCTACCCCGCCTCAGATTACGTCCCAGCGTTCCAAGACGAGATGATTGCGACGATCGAAGACGTCCGTGCCTCCACGGTCACGGGCGGGCTCTATGATTCACGGACGGCCGACCGGTACGACGGCAGTTATGAACCGATTGATCATACACCGGGTCATATCCCGAACGCCGTGCTCTGTCCCTACACCGAGGCCGTCACCGACCTCGGCACGCTCCAAGATTTCCATGACTTGAAAGAGCTGTACGCCAACGTCCTCGATGTCCCAAATCCCATCTTCTATTGCGGGAGCGGGGTCACCGCCTGCGTCAACATTTTGGCGTTGCATGCCCTCGGGAAGGACGACGTCCGGCTGTACCCAGGGTCTTACTCTGATTGGATCAGTTATCCAGAAAACACGGTCCACCCGTAACGGGTGGATCGCTTTTTTTATTTCACGCTCGTCGGTTTGATGTTCCAGACGGCGTTCGCGTATTCCGTGATCGTCCGGTCACTCGAGAAGATTCCCGATTTGGCCGTGTTGACGATTGAACTCTCGGCCCAGCGTGCTTTGTCCGAGAACACCTCGTCGACGCGTCGTTGCGCCTGCATGTAAGACGCGAAATCTTTCAACACGAGGAAATCGTCATTATAGACGAGAAGCGAGTCGAAGATGGCTTGGAATTGGTATTCTCCGACCTTGTCGAACGTTCCGTTGACGAGGGCGTCGACGACATTACGCACTTCCGTGTTCGCATGGTAGATGTCGGCCGCATGATAACCGCCGAACTTCTTGTAGTTCATGACTTCTTGCGGTGTCAATCCGAAGATGAAGATGTGATCGTCCCCGACCGCATCGCGAATCTCGATATTGGCCCCGTCGAGCGTCCCGATTGTAAGCGCACCGTTCATCATGAACTTCATGTTGCCGGTACCTGACGCCTCGTAGCTCGCCGTCGAAATCTGTTCACTCAAATCCGAACCTGGGAAGATTCGCTCCGCCATCGAGACGCGGTAGTTCTCGAGGAAGACGATCTTGATGAAGCGGCTCGCCCGCTTATCGTTGTTGATCATGGCCGCGAGCGCGTTGATATAGCGAATGACTTCTTTCGCGTAATAGTAGCCCGGCGCCGCCTTCGCACCGAAGATGAATGTCCGTGGCACCATCGTGAACGTCGGGTCCGCTTGAATCTTCTGATAGAGCGCGTGGATATGCATCGCGTCCATCAATTGACGTTTATAAGCGTGGAGCCGCTTGACTTGAACGTCAAAAATCGACTCCGGGTCGACGGCGATGCCCGTCTCTGCTTGAATGTAGCCGGCGAGGTCAAGTTTGTTCTGTTGCTTCACGTTCATGACTTGCTCTTGGAAGCTCGCGTCTTTTGACACGTCCATCAACTTCTCAAGATCGTTCGGGTGTTCGATCCATGACGAACCGATCGCATCGGTGATCAAGTTCGAGAGTCGCGGATTTGACTTGAGGAGCCAGCGACGATGCGTGATCCCGTTCGTCTTGTTGTTGAAGCGCAGCGGGAACATCTCATACAAATGACGCATCTCACGTTGCTTCAAAATATCGGTATGGATGCGGGCGACCCCGTTCGTCGAGTGCGAGCCGACGACGGCAAGGTTCGCCATATTGATGTGTTGGTTCGACACGATCGCAATCTCGCCCATGTGCGGCTCGAGATGTGGATAGTTGACGAGCACATCTTTACAGAAGCGACGATTGATTTCCGTGATAATTTGATAGATGCGCGGCAATAGCCGTTCATACATCTCGACCGGCCACTTCTCGAGTGCCTCGGCGAGAAGCGTGTGGTTCGTGAATGACATGACGCTCTTCGTCACACGCCAAGCCTCATCCCATCCGTAACCGTGGTCGTCCATCAAGATGCGCATGAGTTCGGGGATGGCCACGACCGGATGCGTGTCATTGATGTGGACGGCGTAATGGTCGCCTAAGTGCTTCAATGATTTATTATGACGTAAGTAAGACGCAATCATTGACTGAACGCCCGCCGAAACGAAAAAGTACTGTTGCTTCAAGCGCAACACTTTTCCTTCATATGTCGTATCGTCCGGGTAGAGGAACTCAGAGATGGTCGCAATCGACTGCTTGTATTTGAGCAAGTCTTTGTACGAACCTTTCGTCCGTTCCATGTACTCCTCGTCATCAAACGGTGACTCGGCGTTCCAAAGACGGAGCGTATTGACAACATCGTTTTTGTAGCCGATGATCGGCATGTCGTAAGGCACGGCTCGGACGACTTCATCCGGATGGTGGACGACGCGAAGCCGGTCCCCAATTTGTCGCATCTCGATCCAACCGCCGAAATTGACGTCGACAGCTCGGTCAGTCCGGCGTGTCTCCCACATGTTGCCATCACGGAGCCAGTTGTCCGGCAACTCGACTTGATAGCCGTCGACGATCTTTTGTTTGAACAAGCCGTAACGGTAACGAATCCCGTTCCCGTGCCCAGGCAGGCTGAGCGCGGCGAGTGAATCGAGGAAACATGCCGCCAAACGACCAAGCCCGCCATTCCCGAGACCCGGTTCCGGTTCATATTCCGTGATGTCGGTGAAGTTGAAACCAAGTTCGTCTAACCCCTCTTGAACGACTTCTAAGACGTCCATGCTGAGCAGGTTGTTATACAGAAAACGGCCGAGTAAAAATTCAAGTGAGAAATAAATGACTTGTTTACTCTGTTTTTCTTCGTGCTTGTCGCGGGTGTTGATCCATTTCGGGATCGCCTGTTCGCGCACTATCGTTGCCAACGTTTGATACACTTCCTGCTCGGTCCCTTCATCAAACGACTTCCCGTTTAATGCGACGAATCTCTCTTGAAATGAAGTGACGAAGCTCTGTTTATCTGTAAACATATGTGTGTAAAACTCCTTCCAGTCATGCGAATAGGTGATACAACTCACGGTATTGCTTTGCAGATTGTTTCCAGCTGAAGTCCGCGGTCATCGCTTGATGGACGAGCGCGTTCCAATTGTTGTCGTCGTAGAAGACACGAATCGATTTCTCAATCGTCGCGAGCATCTCGTGGGCGTTGTAATTCAAGAAACCAAATCCCGTACCCTCTTGTGTGTACTCATTATACGGCTTGACCGTGTCGCGTAACCCCCCCGTCTCGCGGACGATCGGGAGCGTCCCATAGCGCATCGAGATAAGTTGGCTCAGACCGCACGGCTCAAAGCGCGACGGCATGAGGAATGCATCCGATCCCGCGTAAATCAAGTGTGCGAGTTCAATGTCGAAGCCGATATACGACCCGACCTTGCCTGGATGCGTCGCCGTCATCTCGTGAACGATGCCCTCGTATTCGGGTTGACCCGATCCGAGGAAGACGAACTGACAGTCCAAGTTTCCGAGCTCTTCACTCACGGCTTCGATCAAATCGAGCCCTTTTTGCTCGACGAGTCGACTGACAAAGCCAATCAACATGATGTCGTCACGTACTTCGAGACCAAACCGCTCTTGCAGGACGCGCTTGTTGACGAGCTTCCCTTCCTTCACCGTATCGAGGTCATACGTTTGCGCGATGCGCTTGTCCGTGCTCGGGTCGTTCGTCGCCAAATCAAGGCCGTTCAAAATGCCCCGGACGTCAACTGACCGGTATCGAAGCGCCGCGTCGAGTCCTTCCCCGTAGTACGGTTCCATAATCTCGTCGCGATACGACGGACTGACCGTTGTGATTTGATCGGAGTGGACAATGCCGGCCTTCATGTAGTTGACGAGACCGTTATGTTGAATCCCTTCCGCCGTGAAGTGCTCCGGACCAAACTGTAACAGCTCGCCGAGGACCGCTTCTGGGAAGATGCCCTGATATTGCAGGTTATGGATGGTGAATACGGTACGGATGCGTTGATACGCCTCGAGGTGTTGATAATGAATCCGCAAGAAGGCTGGGACGACACCGGTCTGCCAATCATGGCAGTGGAGCACGTCGGGCACCTCTTCCGCTTCGAGCTTTCCGATCATCTCGAGAACGGCACGTGAGAAGAATGCGAAGCGCTCGGCATCATCGTAATGGCCATAGAGCACGCCTTCCCGTTTGAAGTAATATTCGTTGTCGATAAAGTAGTATGTGATCTCATCTCGTTCAAGTTTGAGGACGGCACCGAACTGTTTGCGCCATCCGACCGGGACGATCAGGTCGAACATGTACTCCATCTCGTCCACATATTCCTGAGCGATCGCGCCATACTTCGGCATGATGACACTCACCTCTTCACCGAGTCCAGACACCGCTTGAGGGAGCGAGCCGATGACATCGGCAAGCCCCCCCGTTTTCATGAACGGTGCGGCTTCTGAAGCGACATACCATATTTTCATAATATCCCCCTTTACACCGTTGTCCGTTTTCCGATGACGATCGGTTCGTCGATCGTACCTCGAATGACTTGTCCCCGTTTGACGACCACTTCTTTATCTAAAATGGCGTTCTCGACGACAGCGCCTTCCTCGATAATCGACTTAGATAAAATGATTGAGTTTTTAACACGGGCATGCTCACTGACGACGACACCGCGGAAGAGAATGCTGTTTTGAACTTCTCCGCTGATTTTACAGCCGTTTGCGACGAGCGCCTCATTCACTTTCGACCCTTTCAAATAACGGGTCGGCGGCTCATGTTTGATCTTCGTATAGATATGCGGGAAGTCATAAATGATTCCTTCCTGACGAAGTAAGCGCATACTTTCATTATAGTATGAAAGGACAGAATGAATCACCTGCATTTTGCCAGTATAGTGATAACCATGCACGTGCAGACGGTGAAGCTGCGGACGGATGACCCCGTCAAGCAAGTCGTACTCGCCTTTTGACGTCGCTTCGTCGACGAGACGAAGGAACAAATTCTTCGACATGATAATCGTCTCGGTATACGTGTACTCATCGTCCGGGCTGTATCCGCGCTCACCGATACCGACGACACGGTCGTTTTCACCGAGACGGATTGGGCGGCAATACCCGCATTTTTGTTCGTGAGCGGCATAACCGAGTGTGATGTCCGCACCCATCGATTTATGATGGTCGAGCATGTCTTGGAAGTCGATCGTCGTCAACACGTTCGATCCGGTAATCACGACGTACGGCTGTTTGCTGCGTACGAAGTGTTCGCGGTGCATCGAGAAGTTGGCCAAGTCGCCGAGGTACGCTTCCCCGTCGGGCTTGAGCGCCGGCGGGAAGATGTGTAGCCCCCCTTGCGAACGGTCCAAATCCCATTCTTTCCCTGAACCCAAGTGGTCCATGAGCGAGCGATACTTATCGAGCGTGAAAATACCCACTTGGCTGATGCCTTGGGTAATCATGTTCGTCAATGTAAAATCAATCAGGCGATAACGCCCAGAGAACGGGACAGCCGCTAAATTGCGATGCCCCGTGAACTCTGGAAACAAGCCCTCTTCGGTCCCTAAGTTGATGACCCCTAACAAATCATTCGTCAACAGTAACGCCTCCTTGCGTCGGTCTTTTTTTAAATCAAGCACGTTGTTTGAAGACTGTGCCGCTCTCGATATTTTCGTGTGGTTCAATGACAACGATCTCACCACCCGGCTCGCCGACAGTCGCCCCGTCCTCAATGACGGCACAGCTCGCGACGATGGCTCTGTGAATGGTTACATCTTTTCCGATTCGTGCTCCCGGCATGATGACCGAGTCTTTGACGAGCGACCCTTCACCGACGCGCACGTCATAGAACAAGACTGAATGTTGGACTTCGCCTTCGATTCGACATCCTTCATTGATGACCGACTGTTCAACGCATGCATCTTTGCCGATGAACTGAGGTGTCTGGTTCGGGTTGACCGAGTAGATTTTAAAGTCCGGATCATAGAGGTCGAACGGCGGATCTTCTTCGAGCAAGTCCATGTTGGCTTCCCAAAGCGATTGAATCGTCCCGACGTCTTTCCAGTAGCCTTTAAATTTATACGCAAACACGTCTAAACCGTCGAGGAGCGTGTTCGGAATGATATTTTTCCCGAAGTCGAAGCTTGATGTCTCGTCTTCCGCATCTTGGATCAAGTGCTCCCGTAGCACTTTCCAGTTGAAGATATAGATTCCCATCGAAGCCAAGTTGCTCTTCGGTTTCTCCGGCTTCTCTTCAAACTCTTTAATGCGAAGGTCATCGCTTGTGTTCAAGATTCCGAAACGAGGTGCCTCGTCCCAAGGGACTTCCATGACTGAGATGGTGACGTCTGCTTGCTTCTCTTTATGGAAATCGAGCATCTTCTCGTAATCCATCTTGTAAATGTGGTCCCCCGACAGGATCAACACATACTCCGGATCATAATCGTCGATGTAGCTCAAGTTCCGATAAATCGCATTGGCCGTACCTTCGTACCAATTTTTACCCGATTGCGCTTGGTATGGCGGCAAGATGGCCAAGCCTCCATTGCGGCGGTCCAAGTCCCAGGCCGACCCGATGCCTAGGTAGCGGTTCAATTCAAGCGGTTCGTATTGTGTCAACACTCCCACCGTCGTAATTCCCGAATTGGTACAGTTCGATAATGGAAAATCGATGATTCGGTACTTCCCTCCGAAATGGACAGCAGGCTTCGCTGTCTTCCGTGTGAGAGGCCCGAGTCGTTTCCCTTCTCCTCCTGCGAGGAGCATCGCAACCATTTCTTGCTTCATAGTACAGCCTCCTAAATTCATAATATAATCATCTATTACCCTCTTTCTCTATTTCCTAATGTATTCCTGCTCAAATTATTATATGATAACGTTTACATTTTGAATTTTATCTAAAGATTGACGATATAATGAATATAGAGAGAGGTGAGACGATGCGAGCGTGGATTGGGACACTATTTTTTGCCGGTTTGCTAGCCACCGGTCTGGCAATCAGCGGGGCGTTGAAAGAAGAGATTGAACAGACGAAGCAGATTTTGATGTGGGGCGAAAAGACGGTCGATGCGGCCCCGCTCGCTTCGAAGCATGCCGTCACATTGACGTATAAAGGCGGGACAGAACAGCTTTATTTAAACGGCCGACGAGATGACGTCTCCATCGCTCGCTTCCCGCTTCATATCCGCGAAGCAATCATGGTCATCGAAGATCGTAAGTTCAACGCCCATCCAGGATACGATCTCGGCGGAATCGCCCGGGCGTTCATTCACAACGCTAATGAATCTTCCTTACAGGGCGGGAGCACAATCACGCAACAGCTGGCTCGTAACGTCTATTTGACGCACGAACGAACGTATGAGCGAAAAGTGAAAGAATTATTGCTTGCTCGGGCGCTCGAAAAACAATATAGCAAAAAAGAAATTATGACTGCTTACAGCAACGTCATTTTCTTTGGCCATAACGTTTATGGCATCCAGGCAGCGGCCGATACGTACTTCGATCGTTCACTCGAAGATTTGAACTGGAATCAAATCGCCTACTTATTGACCGTTCCGAACAATCCGTCTTTATATGACCCGCTCGAACCATCGGCTAGGTTTTACGAACGAAAAGACCGAATCCTCACTCAACTTCGGGATGCCGGCGTTCTATCGAAGCAAGCTTACGAGACATACCACGGTGTGAAGCTGAAGGCTACCTATCGCCAGCATGTCGTCCGTTATCCCGATTATATGGATGCGGTCATGAAAGAAGCGGTCCGACTCGTCCGCTCACGCTATGACCTTGATGAAGAAGCTGCCAAAGACTATTTAGCGACCAACCAAGCTACAATTGACACCTACCTGTCCGTAGCTCGGCAGAAGCAAGCAAAACAAGTCATGACGAAGCTGCCGACCGGTCTAAACGGCGGCTATGCCGAAGTGACGCCGAAAGGCCGAATCATCGCTCTCGTGGATTCAGAGATGACCCGAAGCGGCGAATTCAACCGGGCCACGCAAGCGTTCCGTCAACCCGGCTCGGCCATCAAGCCGGTCCTCGTCTTCGCGCCTTTCATCGAAGAGACCGGTGCGAAACTCGATACGATCCTTGACGGCCGGCCGGTCTGTTACGGAACCTATTGTCCGACGAACAGCGGCAATCGCGTCCTCGGCGATGTATCGTTCCGTGATACGGTCGCGTATTCTTACAACACGCCGGCGCTCGCTGCCTTCACCGCGATTGACCAGGAAACGGCGTTCGCCACGGCCGACCTAATGTTCAGCCAATGGGATGCTAAAACGGATAACAGCCTGGCCAGTGCGCTCGGCGGATTGACCCAAGGTGTGTCACCGAAAGAACTCGCCGCCGCCTATACGCCGTTCTTAAATCAAGGGGTGTACGTGTCAGGTCAAACCATCAAACAGATTCGTTTCGAGTCGGGAGCCCCAACGCTCACGCCAGGCGTGACAAAACAGGCTGTCTGGTCGAAAGCGACCGTCGCGACGATGCGCGAGGCGTTGTCCGCCGTCACGACGTACGGGACCGGACGGTATGCCGGTCAAATCAAACGTCCTTATGTCGGCGGCAAGACCGGTACGACGAACTCGCATAAGGACATGTGGTACGTCGGCTTGACCGATGAGACAATCACGGCTATTTGGCTCGGTGCCGATACCCCGCGGCCGTTCCCGGAACTCGCCAATCGGGCCTATCCTGCCATCATTTGGACGGAAGCACATCGCTAAAAAGCCAGGGACGGCATTGTCCCTGGCTTTTTATGGTCGTCGATTCAGCTTATATCATCATAAAATGATATCCCCGACCGAGTTAAACAAGCGGAGCATGGCCCAAGCGAGGCCGCTCAAAAGAATCGCCCACATCATCGCTTGAATTAACAGTAGACCGATGGCACGAAACGTCGACATCAACTGGCTGACTTGCCATATGTAATAGAACAAATAGAGAACGAACGTGCCGAGCAGTACCGCAATGACGGCAAGCAACGAATTTAAAAACAAGAAGCTAATCCCTGAGCCGACGAGAAAAATCGTCGCCCCTGGCTTCAACCGATGCAACGAGCTACCGTTCGTCTCACGCGCAAAGAATGCGAATCCGAGTTGGTTGAACGTATCGGCGACGAGCTTGAAGGCGCTGAACAGCATAAAGTAAATGGTAAAGAACACGACGAGCACGAGCACTTTCGACTCTTGGACGGACAACAAGGCGATGATTTCGCTGTACACGCCGACACGCGTCAGCCATTGAATCACATACTCACTCGTGGCAATGGCGAGCGACATCGAGAATAGAATGATCCCAATCAACGGGGCATAGCTTAACAAGTACACGTTTGTTTTCATATCGGCTCCAATTTCACAAGAATTTCTTATATTCAGTGCAAATCTATTATCAAGTATATTATAATATTCGTAGTCACGGAGAACAAAAGGGGGATTTTTAGATGGGTTTGTTACTAATGGTCGGAATCAGCGTCGTCTTCCTCGCAGCTATCTTCACAGCTGGATACAACAGAAAACCTGAAGGTAATCAATAAGAGCCGAGATTCTCACGAATCCGGCTTTTTTTTTATTTCAATCCAGCATATCCTTGTTGACGGAGCGCCTCATAAACGATGATGGCCGCCGTGTTTGAGACGTTGAGCGACCGAACGAGGTTCGATTGGGGTAAACGGATGCAGCGGTCGAGGTTGTCCTCGATCACTTCCATCGGCAACCCTTTCGTCTCGCGTCCGAAGACAAAGAAATAGTCTTTATCGACCGCAGACACATCGAGGTCACTTGGGTACTGTTCCCCATACTTGGTAATGTAGAAGAACTCTCCGTCCGGGTGTTTGGCCCACAGTTCATCGAGCGAATCGTGATAACGGACGTCGACGAATTGCCAATAGTCGAGCCCGGCCCGTTTGAGCATTTTGTCGTCCGTCGAGAAACCTAACGGACGAATCAAATGGAGCACGGAATTCGTCGCCGCACATGTGCGCGAGACGTTACCCGTATTTGCCGGGATTTCTGGTTGGAACATTACTACATGGATTGCCATAATCTACTCCTCACTTCACTTGTTCGAGATCAAGTAATCGTTGTTTTTGATGAAGGCCGCCTCCGAACCCGGTCAGTTGCCCTCCGCTGCCGACGACGCGATGGCATGGGAAAATGACGGGCAACGGATTGCGGTTCAGCGCCTGGCCGACCGCCCGAACCGCTTTCGGGCGGCCGATTTGTTCAGCGATTTGTTTATACGAACGCGTTTCCCCGAATGGGATCGTCAATAACGCGTCCCATACTTCTTGTTGGAAGACGGTCCCCTTCATCTCGATCCACTCGCGGTCAGACGGTTGAAGTCCATTTTGCTCCACGCGTTCAATCAGGTCGGTCAGCCAACTCGGCGCCGATCCGTCATCTGCTTCCGTCTCCGCAAAGTCTAACGCGCATAGCTTCCCTTGCGCGTTCAATTCATACGCCAATGTACCCCATTTAGATGACACGGTCTTCACGGTCCCACTCCTCTCGGAACAATCGAATCTCTTCATGTACGAGCTCAGACGTCTCCGTCGACTCGATTTGTCGATAAATCGTCTCGGCTTCGGCTCCGAGAATCGCACCAATCGCCCAGACGGCCGTCGCCCGCATGTCTTCGCGCTCATCTTGTCGAATAAAATCTTCGAGCACCGGCACGGCCGAGGGTTCCCGATAATGGGCCAACGCTAAAATCGCATTTCGCTGAATCGGCTTTTTGCCGCGCCATGCGCCAGACAGATGGCCAAACTTCGCTTTGAACTCCCGATTGCTCAAGTTCAGTAACGGGACGAGCAACGGTTTGACGATTTCAGCTTCAGGAAGCAGTTCCTCATGATGGCGCCAATCTTTTTTCCGATTATACGGACAGACTTGTTGGCACGTGTCGCAACCGTAAAGCCGCCCACCGAGCTTCGAACGAAACTCGCGTGGCATAAGTGTCTTCATTTGCGTCAAATAGGCGATACAACGTTTGGCATCGAGAACACCTGGTTCGATGAGTGCCGTCGTCGGACAAGCCGTCATACATTTCGTACACTCGCCACAGCCGTCCTCAATCATCTCGTCCGGTGGTAAGTATGTGTCCAGGATCATCTCCCCTAAATAAAGGTACGACCCCTTCTCGGGCGAAATGATGGAACAGTTCTTGCCGCTGAAGCCGATTCCGGCCCGTTCGGCGACGGCACGGTCGACGAGTTCTCCCGTGTCGACCATCGAGCGTGTCCGGACGCCCGGGACGAGCTGTTCAATATACGCTTGCAGCTGCTCGAGCCTTGAGCCGACGGCGCGATGGTAGTCGAGCCCCCACGATGCCCGGGCGAACAAGCCCCGTCGTTCATCGGCAACACTTCGCGGCGCATCTTTCAATTTGCTCGGATACGCGATGGCGATGGCGATGATCGACTGCGCTTCGTCGAGCAACAGCGTCGGCGTCGTCCGTTTGTCCAAGTCAGGCTCCTCGAACCCCGAGGCGAATCCCTTCTCTTGCTGCTTCACGAGACGTTGCTTCATGACGATGAACGGGTCGGCGGTCGTCACTTTCAACTCGTCAATCCCGATCGTCGTCGCATATGCTACAATCTTCTGTTTGAGTGTCTCCGGGTCCATCCCGTTCATCGAATCACCTCTTTCGTGTCTATTTTCGCATACAAAAAATCTCCCCGCCAGTCGGCAGAGAGATGATGAAGCGGGTGAAGAGAATCGAACTCTCGTCATCAGCTTGGAAGGCTGAGGTTTTACCATTAAACTACACCCGCATGGTTCAAATGAGTCGTCTGTAAAAGCGACTACAATCAATATACATCTATACCTTTAGGAAGTCAATACTTTTGAAGAAATTTATTTGATAGCTTATGAAATCTATACTTATGGTGTATGAATACATATAATTCCCTTATCTCTCTTCTTCAAACCATATCTCACTATAAGATAAACGTCGCGGTATAAAAATATCCTGCCGACTCTGTCGGCAGGATGTTCTATTACAATGACGATGTTTTTGGTTCCCGAAGCAAATGTTTAATATCTCGGAACGTGACGAACGTCTTATTTTTAGCATCATATAGCTTATAGCGCAGCGATTTCAAACTAGAGAACAGACCAATCGTCGTCGCTTTCTGGAGCGGCGGTGTCGCCGTATGGGCTTGTTCAAGGTTATAGTTCGGTACTCGTGGGCTCAAGTGATGCACGTGATGGAAACCAATGTTTCCTGTCACCCACTGCAACACTTTAGGCAACTCGTAATACGAGCTCCCTTCAATTGCTGCTTTCACATAATCCCATTCGCTCTCGTCCTCGAAATACGAGTCTTCGAACGTATGTTGGACATAGAACAACCAAATCCCGAGGACACCTGCCGTGAACATCGTCGTTCCTTGAACGATCAAGAATGCTTTCCATCCGACGAGCGCGATGACGAGTGCGTAGAGCACGACGAGAGACAAGTTGATGAGATACGTGTTGTTGCGCTCTTTCTTACGTGCGTCTTTCCGGTTGAAGCGGCTCGTGATAAGGATCAGGAACAAAGGTCCAAGGCCGAACATGACGAGCGGGTTACGATAGAGACGATATTGGAGACGAGTCCACTTCGAAGCTTCGACGTATTCTTCGATTGTCATGACCCAAATGTCACCAACTCCCCGCTTATCTAAATTCCCACTCGAGGCATGGTGAATCGAATGCTCTCGTTTCCACTTCTCATACGGGAATAACGTCAAGATACCCATGATCGTTCCGACGATGGCGTTCGCTTTCTTATTTTTGAAAAACGAACCGTGCGTGCAGTCGTGGAAAATGATGAACATCCGGACGACGAAGCCTGCTGCCACGATGGCGAGCGGGATGGTCAAGAAGACCGAAATTTGGAGCGCCTGATAGGCAAGGATCCAGGCGGCAAGAAACGGCAGGATCGTGTTGATCATCTGCCGGACGCTCTTCTTCACATCGGCCTTTTCAAACGGCGAGACGTGTTTCCGGAGCTGGGCGATTTTTTCTTTACTCATGTACAACTTCCTCCTCAATTGCATACAGCGTTGACGACAACAAAAATGAAATATGAAACCAACCACACTATGATAGTGACGACGGCATCCATCGCCATAAGAATCAATTTGTCATAAAAATATTATTACCAGGTAATTATATCACATCATATAGAATAAATCGTTCATTCCATAACAGTAATTGAATCAATTATTATTTCAGTCTCAATAATTCCCATTAAAATTCCTTATATGGAACTATTAATATATAAAGTGTGTTAGACTCCAATTATGTAGAGATAGGAGGAAATGTTATTGTTTCAGAAAATAAAAAATTTGATCACACCTAAGCGATTGATCATCATGGCGAGCGTCTTTATCTTGCTTATCCCAGTCTTCTTTGTCAGCTATACGTTCTATAAAAATTTGAGTCAAGGCGTCGAAAATAAAGACCTTGATGACAAATATGCAAAGCGAGTCAAAGAGTTACAAATCGAAGTTTCTAAAGAAGACCCATTAGATCGGAGAGGCAACTCCACCGCAAAGACGCGTGTTGAATTGGAGGTCTCCTTCAATGAAGAGAAACCGAGCCGAACTGGATTGATTAAAAATATGCACTTGATGACACATCAAAAAATATCGGCCCGTTCCAAATGGGGAGCGATTCCGATGACCCCAGACAATATACAACAGTCCGCTGACTATTTGGAGCTCCTAAAAACTAAATTCAAAATTGGTGACAGTATGTACTCGGAATTGAAAACGATGCTCGATCACTGGTCGCAAGGTGACTTCTCTCAAGCAGACAAGGAACAAGATCGTTTGTTGCACTTCCTCCAAGCGAGTAGAGGGTTCTCGAATGGATTAGCTACCAAGAATGAAGAAGAACTCTTTATTTTGAACAACTTCGGACCTGAATACTTGAACACGTTGGAAGAAACGACGTACACGTCATATAAAGAATCATCTCAATGATGATTCTTTTTTGATTGATGCAAAAAGCTCTAACACGAGTGTACCTTTCATAGTTCAGCTTCTTAACACTTCTGCCCTATTCTTTATGCGTCGTTTCCCTCTCTCCATTCTTCTTGGTTTTAGATACACAAAAAAAGACCCTAGCCTCAGCTAGGATCTACGGATACCGGTGGTCGGAGTCGAACCGACACTCCAGAGGAACACGATTTTGAGTCGTGCGCGTCTACCAATTCCGCCACACCGGCATATTATGTTGGAGGCGCCAGTCGGAATCGAACCGACGATAGAGGAGTTGCAGTCCTCTGCCTTACCACTTGGCTATGGCGCCAAATTGAATGGAGCGGAAGACGGGATTCGAACCCGCGACCCCGACCTTGGCAAGGTCGTATTCTACCACTGAACTACTTCCGCATAATGGCTGGGCTGGAAGGGATCGAACCTACGCATGTCGGAATCAAAATCCGATGCCTTACCACTTGGCTACAGCCCAATAAAATGGGGCGACTGAAGGGAATTGAACCCTCGAATGCCGGAATCACAATCCGGTGCGTTAACCACTTCGCCACAATCGCCATAATGATATTAAGAAGCAGGGGCAGCAGGAATCGAACCCGCGCTGACGGTTTTGGAGACCGTAGTTCTACCGCTAAACTATGCCCCTAAGTGGTGGGGGGGGGCGGATTCGAACCGCCGAACCCAAGGGAGCGGATTTACAGTCCGCCGCGTTTAGCCACTTCGCTACCCCCCCACATGGTGGCTTTGGACGGAATCGAACCGCCGACACAAGGATTTTCAGTCCTTTGCTCTACCAACTGAGCTACAAAGCCATGTATGTAGTAATTTAATTAAAAAAATGGCGGTCCTGACGGGATTCGAACCCGCGATCTCCTGCGTGACAGGCAGGCATGTTAACCACTACACCACAGGACCACTGATAATTGCGGGGGCTGGATTTGAACCAACGACCTTCGGGTTATGAGCCCGACGAGCTACCAGACTGCTCCACCCCGCGACGATATAAAACTTTAAATGGTGACCCGTACGGGATTCGAACCCGTGTTACCGCCGTGAAAGGGCGGTGTCTTAACCGCTTGACCAACGGGCCATATCTTGGATTGAAAAACTGGCGGAGAGCAAGGGATTCGAACCCTTGAGACGGTTTTGCCGCCTACACGAATTCCAATCGTGCTCCTTCGGCCACTCGGACAGCTCTCCAAAAAGAGAAAAGTGGCTCCGCAAGTAGGATTTGAACCTACGACCTACCGGTTAACAGCCGGTTGCTCTACCACTGAGCTATTGCGGAACGATCTTGCCTGG
>NZ_JACSLF010000012.1:0-97561 GCF_018617975.1 Exiguobacterium sp. s21
CACGGCGACGTGTGGAGCTGAATGATACTAATCGGTCGAGGCTTTGATCTAGTCTAATGGTTTGTATGAATTGATGAGTCTTCAGTTTTGAGAGAACGATCTCTCTTGTCTGGTGGCGATGGCGAAGTGGTCACACCCGTTCCCATGCCGAACACGGAAGTTAAGCGCTTCAGCGCCGAAAGTAGTTGGGGGTCTCCCCCTGTGAGGATAGGACGTCGCCAGGCAAACGGTGGTTCTGGAGCATTCGCTCAAGGGCCGCCGCTTTTTTTATTTATATCGCGATTCAAATGAAAGAGAGGAAGAACAGATGGCCAAAAAAATCAAAGTATACGTCGAGCCAAACGAGACAATCGATGAGTGTTTAAATCGAATTGCTCAAATGGGGTATCGCCCGGTACGTAGGATTGAGAAGCCTGTCTTTGAACAAACGGGAACCAAAGACGAACCTGTACATTCCTATCAGTCGATTTTATTTGAGTGCGTTGCTCTCAAACCATAATGCCAAACCGTCACGAATGAGTGGCGGTTTTTTTGTGTTTTAATGAACCTAAAGACGAACGATGAATATTCAGACAATTAAATTGTTCGCCGTTTGTTGACATGTTTTGAATGAACAAGGTACGATAGGCGTGTGAGTTAAGAACAAATTAAATAGTGCTCCATATAATCGCGAGGAAATGGCTCGCAAGTTTCTACCTGATCGCCGACTCTGATCAGACTATGGGGTATAGTCGACATTTTTTTGTCGTGGTCTATACCCTAAACTGGTTATTCGGTTTAGGGATTTCTTTTTTTAAGGGGGACATTTAAGTGAAGGCAACAGTAGGTGTGATCATGGGTAGTTCTTCCGATTGGGAAACAATGAGCCATGCTTGTGAGATCCTTGAAGAGTTGAGTATTCCATATGAAAAACAAGTTGTCTCGGCGCATCGGACGCCGGACTTAATGTTCGACTACGCTGAGGGAGCTCGGGCAAGGGGCATACAGGTCATTATCGCAGGAGCGGGAGGCGCAGCTCACTTACCAGGTATGGTCGCTGCAAAGACCACATTACCCGTCATCGGGGTACCAGTACAATCGAAGGCGTTAAACGGACTTGATTCATTGCTCTCGATTGTTCAAATGCCTGCAGGTGTACCGGTCGCAACCGTCGCCATCGGTCGAGCTGGGGCGACGAACGCAGGTCTTCTCGCGGCGCAAATCTTGAGCCTCCAATCTTCTGAATTGATTGACCGTCTCGAGGTTTACCGCCAAGTGAAACGAGATATGGCACTCAAAGCGACAGAGGAGCTGATTTGATGAGAATCGGAATTTTAGGCGGAGGCCAGCTAGGTCGGATGATGTCACTCAGCGCGAGTGCTATGGGATACGAAACGCTAAGTCTTGATCCAAACCCAAACGCGCCGGCCGCTCAAGTCGCGCCAAGCATCGTGGCTACATTTGACGACGTAACAGCAGCTCGTGAACTCGCTCAGCGTTCAGACGTCATCACATACGAATTCGAAAATATCGACACAGCGATGATTGAAGCTATCGCTGACAAGTGTCCGCAAGGGATGGATGTCTTAAAGGCGACACAGCATCGGCTCTATGAGAAGCAAATGATTGAAGGTGCGGGCCTTCACGTCGCTCCATATGTTCCAGTTCGTTCCCTCCGAGACGTCACTCGAGCGAGAGACGTGTTAGGCCTCCCATTCGTCATCAAGACGTGCCGATTCGGATATGACGGAAAAGGCCAAACGGTCTTGCGGACGGAGCAAGATGTTCGCACATTTACGGATCAGTTCGAAGAGACGGAGTACGTGGCCGAAGCTTGGCTGCCTTTTAAAAAAGAAATTTCGGTCATCGTAACGAGAGGGGCTCACGCGACGACAACGTTCCCGATCAGCGAGAATATTCATCATCAAAATATTTTACACTTATCGATAGTGCCAGCACGAGTGGAACAAGACATTTTGGAAGAGGCTCGGCATTTGGCCCTTCAACTCGCTGACCACATCGGATTGATTGGAACGCTTGCGGTTGAACTGTTCATCATGGAGGATGGTTCCTTGTATGTGAATGAACTTGCTCCCCGTCCCCACAATTCAGGGCATTACACGATTGACGCCTGTGAGACGTCCCAGTTCGAGCAACATGTACGGGCAATCACTGGTATGAAGCTCGGTCGTACGACACTCCACACCCCGGTCGTGATGGTTAACCTGTTAGGCGAACATATGGATGAGCTGAATCCGCAAACGTTACCGTCGAATGTTAAACTACATTTGTATGGAAAAGAAGAAGCGAAGACTGGTCGGAAGATGGGGCACTTGAACGTGCTCGCCGATTCCGTCGAAGAAGCGCTTCAGACCATCGAACAATTGGCAATCTGGAAGGAGACCGTTTTATGATTTCACGTTATACCCGTCCCGAGATGGCGGCGATTTGGACAGACCAAAACAAATTTGAGGCATGGCTTCAAGTAGAACTTTACGCATGTGAGGCGTGGAGCGAGCTAGGCGTCATTCCAAAAGAAGATGTCGCGGTCCTGTGGGACAAAGCATCGTTTGATGTCGAACGCATCTTGGAGATCGAGCAAGAGACGCGCCATGACGTTATCGCCTTCACACGTGCCGTCTCAGAGACGCTTGGAGAAGAGAAGAAGTGGGTGCATTACGGACTGACTTCGACAGACGTCGTCGATACGGCCTTATCGTACTTGATTAAGCAAGCAAACGATATTTTAGAAGCTGACATCGACCGCTTCATCGAGATCCTCGCTGAGAAAGCGAAAGCACATAAGTATGACATCATGATGGGCCGTACACACGGTGTTCACGCAGAACCGACGACGTTCGGATTGAAACTCGCCCTTTGGTACGAAGAAATGAAGCGAAACAAGAAGCGGTTCATGGCAGCCCGTGAGACGATTGAGTTCGGCAAGATGAGTGGTGCGGTCGGCACGTTCGCAAACATCGATCCGTTCATCGAGTCGTATGTATGTGACAAATTAGGGATTCAAGCGGCACCGATTTCGACACAGACGTTACAACGTGACCGTCACGCCGAATACATGTCGACACTCGCATTGATTGCCACATCAATCGAGAAGATGGCGACAGAGATTCGTGGCCTCCAAAAGACAGAGACACGTGAGGTCGAAGAATTCTTCGCCAAAGGACAAAAAGGGTCGTCAGCGATGCCGCATAAACGCAACCCAATCGGTTCAGAGAACATGACCGGCCTGGCCCGTGTCATTCGCGGTCATATGGTGACGGCGTATGAGAACGTCCCACTCTGGCATGAACGTGACATCTCACACTCTTCAGCCGAACGGATCATTCTTCCGGATGCGACGAGTCTCCTCAACTACATGTTGAACCGCTTTGGCAATATCGTGAAGAACTTGACGGTCTTCCCGGACAATATGCGTCGGAACATGGATCGGACGTTTGGCATCATCTTCTCCCAACGCATCTTGCTAGCCTTGATCGAAAAAGGATGGTCGCGCGAAGCAGCGTATGACGCCGTTCAACCGAAGGCGATGCAGGCGTGGGAAGAAGAAACGATGTTCCGCACTTTGATTGAACGAGACGCCGAGATGGGCGCGCTCTTTACGAGTGACGAGCTCGACGACCTATTCGACCCGAGCCATCACGTGCGCCGTGTCGATGTCATTTTTGAACGCTGTGGTTTGTGATCGTTGAGGGGCGTCATGCCCCTCTCACTTTTAAGGGGGACGATACAGATGGAAGCAATTTACGAAGGTAAAGCGAAAGCGTTATTTGAGACTGAAGAACAGGGTGTGCTCCGCGTTTATTATAAAGACGACGCGACAGCATTTAACGGGGAGAAGAAAGAATCAATCGCCGGCAAAGGCGTGTTAAACAATGCTATCACGACACGCTTGTTCGAACTCATGCACGATAACAAGATTCCGACGCATTTCATTAAGCGACTATCGGATCGCGAGCAGCTCGTGCGCCGTGTCGACATCATTCCGCTCGAGGT
Source organism: Exiguobacterium sp. s21 (assembly GCF_018617975.1). NCBI lineage: Bacteria > Bacillati > Bacillota > Bacilli > Caryophanales > Exiguobacterium > Exiguobacterium sp. s21. Next base: position 3,994 of record NZ_JACSLF010000012.1, read on the forward strand.
CGTCGTTCGCAACGTCGCCGCCGGAAGCCTTGCCAAACGACTCGGTTGGGAAGAAGGGACACCGCTCCTGTCACCAATCGTCGAGTTCTACTATAAAGATGACGCACTCGGAGATCCACTTTTAACAGAGGACCATATCCGTTTACTGAAAGTCGCCACACACAAAGAAGTCGAAACATTGCGACAACTCGGCCTATGGGTCAACGTTGTGTTACTCGACTTCTTCAACGAACACGGCATCGATTTAATCGATTTCAAACTTGAGTTCGGTAAAGTCGATGGCACGATCATCCTTGCCGATGAAATCTCACCAGACACGTGCCGGCTTTGGGACAAAGAGACGAAACAAAAGCTCGATAAAGACGTTTTCCGCAGAGACCTTGGATCTCTGACAGACACATACAGCCAACTGTTAACACGCATAGGGGGAATGGACCGATGAAAAAAGTAAACGTGTACGTGACATTACGTGAAAGTGTACTGGATCCACAAGGCGTCGCCGTAAAAGGTGGGCTCGAACATCTCGGTTTTGCAAGGGTAGAGTCGGTACGCATCGGGAAAGTCATCGAGCTTCAAGTCGCCGATGAGACGACCGAAGCGATGGTGCGTGACATGTGTGAGAAGTTGCTCGTCAACACGGTCATCGAGAACTATCGGATCGAGATGGGGGTACTCGCATGAAATTCGCTGTCATCGTCTTCCCGGGATCAAACTGTGACCTCGACATGTATCACGCTGTAAAAGATGTCCTCGGCGAAGAAGCGGACTATGTGTTCCATACGGAAACGTCGCTTGACGGTTACGACGGTGTGTTACTGCCAGGCGGATTCTCATATGGGGATTACTTGCGCTGTGGTGCCATCGCCCAGTTCTCGCCAATCATGAACGAAGTGAAGCGGTTCGCCGAAGAAGGGCGTCCGGTGCTCGGCGTCTGTAATGGATTCCAAGTGCTCGTCGAAGCAGGGCTTCTCCCGGGTGTGTTGATGCGCAACCGTGACTTGAAGTTCATGTGCAAGACGGTCGAATTGAAAGTCGAGACGAACGAGACGATGTTCACGAACGATTATGCACTCGGGGAAACGATCCAAGTCCCAATCGCGCACGGGGAAGGCAACTACTACTGTGACGAGGCGACGCTTGAGACGCTTCGTAGCAATGGGCAGATCGCCTTCACATATACCGACAACCCGAATGGATCGGTCGCGAATATCGCAGGAATCACGAACGCACAAGGCAACGTACTCGGAATGATGCCGCACCCGGAGCGAGCGGTCGAAGCATTGCTCGGCGGGGAAGACGGCAAACGATTATTCACTTCGATGGTGAAATGGGGGACTCGACATGCTACTTACAACTGAACCGACAGCAACACACATCCGTGAAGAGCGACTTTACGCCACGATGGGATTGACCGATGAGGAATACGCGCTCGTCGTCTCACTGCTCGGTCGTGAGCCGAACTACACCGAGATTGGGTTATTCTCGGTCATGTGGTCTGAACACTGTTCGTACAAAAACTCGAAGCCTGTCCTCCGGAAATTCCCGACCACTGGGAAACACGTCCTTCAAGGACCTGGGGAAGGTGCTGGCATCGTCGATATCGGCGATGGCCAGGCCGTCGCTTTCAAAATCGAGAGCCATAACCATCCGTCGGCGATTGAGCCGTACCAAGGTGCGGCGACAGGTGTCGGCGGGATTATCCGTGACATCTTCTCGATGGGCGCGCGACCGGTCGCACTCCTTAACTCGCTCCGCTTCGGAGATTTGAACGAATCACGTGTGAAACATCTCTTCGGTCATGTCGTCTCAGGCATCGCCGGATACGGCAACTGCGTCGGTATCCCGACGGTAGGTGGGGAAGTCGCGTTTGATCCGGCCTATGCGGGTAACCCGCTCGTCAACGCGATGTGTGTCGGGCTCATCCGCCATGAAGACATTCAAAAAGGGATTGCCGAAGGCGTCGGTAACTCAGTGATGTATGTCGGGGCGACGACAGGACGCGACGGCATTCACGGAGCGACGTTCGCCTCGGAAGAACTCGGTGAGGACGCGGACGAAAAACGCCCGGCCGTCCAAGTCGGTGACCCGTTCATGGAGAAACTGTTGATTGAGGCGTGTTTGGAAGTCATCAAGCACCCGGCCCTCGTCGGGATCCAAGACATGGGAGCGGCTGGTCTCACGTCGTCTTCGGCCGAAATGGCATCGAAGGCAGGCATGGGCATCGAGATGAACCTCGACCTCGTCCCACAACGCGAGGCTGACATGACGCCTTACGAGATGATGTTGTCGGAGTCACAAGAGCGGATGCTTCTCGTCGTCAAGGCAGGACATGAAGATGAGATCGAAGCGATCGTCACGAAGTGGGGACTTCATGCGATCAAAGTCGGTGAAGTCATCGAAGACAAAGTGCTCCGTCTGCTCCATCACGGGGAAGTCGCAGCCGAAGTACCAGTCGACGCGCTCGCAGAAGACGCACCGGTCTACCATAAGCCGTCAAAAGTACCGGCATACTATGAGACGTTCCAAGCGATGGCACCGGTCCAACCGGTCGTCACGGACGTACTCACGACATGGAAAGACGTGCTCGCCATGCCGACGATTGCCTCGAAACGTTGGGTGTATGAGCAATACGACCATATGGTCCAAACGTCAACTGTCGTCGCGCCAGGAAGTGATGCGGCTGTCATCCGGATTCGCGATACAGACAAAGCACTCGCGATGACGACGGACTGCAACGCCAAGTACGTGTACCTCGACCCACGTGTCGGTGGTGCGATTGCGGTCGCAGAGGCAGCGCGCAACATCGTCGCCAGCGGCGCCACACCACTCGCTCTCACCGACTGCTTGAACTTCGGTAGCCCGGACAAACCAGAAGGCTTCTGGCAGCTCGACCAAGCTGTCGAAGGGATGGCCGAAGCGTGCCGTGCCCTCGATACACCGGTCATCGGTGGAAACGTCTCGCTTTACAATGAGTCGAACGGGACGGCGATTTATCCGACGCCGGTCGTCGGCATGGTCGGCTTGATTGACAAGCCGGAACATATCACGACGTCGTTCGCGAAAGCAGCAGGCGACATCATCTTCCTACTCGGGGAGACGAAACCAGAATTCGGCGGTAGTGCGCTCCAAATGTTGCAAGACGGTAAAGTGAGCGGACAGGCGCCGATGCTTGACCTCGAGACAGAGAGCCGTCAGCAACAAGTATTGCTTACGGCGATTCGGGAATGTCTTGTCACAGCGGCCCACGACGTATCGGAAGGCGGACTCGCCGCGGCACTCCCTGAGCTCGTGTTCGGCACGGGCTTCGGCGCAGATGTCACAGTCGACGCAGATCTCGTGACGACACTTTTCAGCGAATCACAGTCACGGTTCCTCGTCACAGTCGCGCCACATCAGGCTGATGCGTTCGCGAAGTTGACGAAGGCGACACGCATCGGACAGGTGACGGACACGCCACAATTGACTGTCCGTGCGAGCGACCGCCTCATCGAAATGGATGTCACGGAACTTGAACGGGTATGGGAAGGAGCTATTCCATGTTATATGACATCCGAGGCATGAACGAGGAGTGCGGGGTATTCGGGGTTTTTAATCACCACGAAGCGTCACACCTCGCCTACTACGGCCTCCACAGCCTGCAACACCGGGGACAAGAAGGGACAGGCATCGTCACGGCTGACGGCGAGCGCTTGCACGCCAAACGCGGGCTCGGCCTCGTCGCTGAAGTGTTCGACGAACCGTCGCTCGACGCATTGACCGGGCATCACGCCATCGGTCATGTCCGTTATTCGACGGCAGGCGGCAACACGCTCGAGAACGTCCAACCGCTCCACTTCAAGTCGCTTACGGGCGACTTGGCGATGGCGCATAACGGTAACCTCGTCAACGCCAACGAGTTGAAACATATGCTCGAAGCGGAAGGTGCGATTTTTCAGACGACGTCCGATACGGAAGTCGTCGCCCACTTGATTAAACGAAGCCGCGGCAACTCGATGAAAGAGCGGATTGCAGATAGCTTGGCCCGTCTCGTCGGCGCATTCGCCTTCCTCTTCTTGACGGAAGACGCGCTCTACGTCGGCGTCGACGTTCACGGCTTGCGCCCGCTCTCGCTCGGCCAGACCGAGGACGGAGCCTACGTATTCGCCTCAGAGACATGTGCGTTTGACGTCGTGGGGGCGACGTACGTACGCGATGTCGAGCCAGGGGAACTCCTCATGATCACGCAAGACGGGATCGTGTCGGAGCGGTACAGCGAGGCATCGGTCCGCGCGATGTGTTCAATGGAATACATCTACTTCTCGCGGCCGGACTCGATCATCGATGGCGTCAACGTGCATACGGCCCGTAAGGCGATGGGGAAGAAGATGTTCGACGAGGCACCGGTCGAAGCGGACGTCGTCACCGGCGTCCCGGACTCGAGCATTTCGGCGGCCATCGGTTACGCCGAGGCGAGCGGGATTCCGTACGAGATGGGACTCATTAAAAACCGCTATGTTGGCCGGACGTTCATTCAGCCGTCGCAAGAACTACGGGAGCGCGGTGTCAAGATGAAGCTGTCGGCGCTTCGAGGCGTCGTGAACGGAAAACGGGTCATCATGGTCGACGATTCGATCGTCCGCGGTACGACGAGCAGACGCATCGTCAAGTTGCTCCGTGAAGCCGGGGCGACCGAGGTGCATGTTCGCATCACGTCACCACCAATCAAGCATCCGTGCTATTACGGCATCGATACATCATCAAAGGAAGAGTTGATTGCGGCCACCAAATCCATCGAAGAGATTAAAGAAGAGATTGGGGCCGATTCACTGGCGTTCCTCACATTGGACGGAACGGTCGAAGCGATCGACCGACCGTTCGAAGGGAACTTGCGCGGGCAGTGTGCCGCTTGCTTCACCGGACTTTATCCAACTGAACTGGCGGAACTTGTAACAGAGACAAAAGCTTGAGGGGGACTGACGATGAGTTTAAGATATGAACAAGCGGGTGTGAATTTAGAAGCAGGCTATGAAGCAGTATCACGCATGAAGCGTCACGTTGCACGGACGATGCGTCCAGAAGTGATGACCGGGCTCGGCAGTTTCGGGGCGATGATCGACCTTGGCTCGATGCAGTTGAAACATCCGATTCTCGTCAGCGGAACGGATGGGGTCGGCACGAAACTCAAACTCGCGTTCGCGCTCGACCAACATGATACGATTGGAATTGACTGTGTGGCGATGTGTGTCAACGACTGTCTCGTCCACGGGGCCGAACCGCTTTATTTCTTAGACTATATCGCGACCGGCAAGGCAGAACCGGCCAAACTTGAGCGCATCGTCGCAGGGGTCGCCGAAGGTTGCGTCCAAGCGGGCTGTGCCCTCGTCGGAGGCGAGACGGCCGAGATGCCGGGTATGTATCCGGACGGCGAGTACGATATCGCTGGATTCGCCGTCGGTGTCGTCGAGAAGGAAGCACTGATCGATGGACGGACAATCGAAGCGGGGGACATCGTCCTAGGTTTAGCATCATCAGGTGTCCATTCGAACGGATTCTCGCTCGTCCGCCATATCGTCGAGTCGCAAGGGCTCGCCTACACTGATGAGATCGCCATGCTCGATACGACGCTCGGGAACGCCCTTTTGTTGCCGACACGCATCTATTCCGAGGCTGCGAAAGCGGCCATCGCGACGGGGCGTGTCCAAGGCATGGCCCACATCACGGGCGGCGGTTTTTACGAGAACGTGCCACGCATGCTGCCGGAAGGCCTCGGTGTCACATTCGATGCCTCGAATTGGCCGAGCCTGCCGGTGTTCGACTGGCTCGAGCAAGTCGGGCACGTCTCGAAACAAGAGATGTTCAACGTATTCAATATGGGCATCGGCTTCATGATCACGGTCCGGCCTGAAGATGTCGAAGTCGTCGAAGCCGCACTCGAACGCGCTGGAGAGACGTCGCACCGTATCGGGAAAGTTGATTCCAAACCGGGCGTCCGCATCATGGGGGTCGACCAGTGAAAAAGTTTGCCATCTTCGCCTCCGGGTCCGGTAGCAACGCCGAAGCGATTTGGCAAGCCATCGACCGAGGCGACTTGTCAGGGGAATGTGTCCTGCTCGTCACGGACAAACCAGAAGCGAAAGTACTCGAGCGGGCGAATCGGTTCAACATCGCGAGCTTCTCGTTCGAACCGAAGGCATATGCGTCAAAAGCGGAATTCGAACAAGAGATTCTCGTCTTGTTACAGACGCTCGGCGCCGACTATATCGTCTTGGCCGGGTATATGCGGTTGATTGGGGACGTATTGCTGTCAGCATATCCGAACCGTATTATCAACATCCATCCGTCGCTCTTACCGGCGTTCCCTGGAAAAGACGCCATCGGTCAGGCGCTCGCGGCGAACGTGCCGACGAGCGGTGTCACCGTTCATTACGTCGATGCCGGGATGGATACGGGACCAATCATCGCCCAACAAGACGTCGCCATCGCAGGCTGTGATGCGGCCGAAGCGGCAAGACGCATCCAAGCGGTCGAGCATCAGCTCTATCCGCACGTACTACAACAAGTGTTTATCCAACAGGAGGTTTTCAAGTGAGAGCATTACTGAGTGTGTCAGATAAAACAGGAATCGTCGAGCTCGCGCAGGCGTTGCATGAAGCGGGCATCGAACTCATTTCGACAGGCGGGACGGAAGCGGCGCTCATCGCGGCCGGTCTTCCCGTAAAAAATATCTCGGAAGTGACATCGTTCCCAGAGATGCTCGACGGTCGCGTGAAGACGCTCCATCCGCTCGTACATGGCGGACTTCTCGGACGCCGCGATTTAGATTCGCACGTCGAACAGATGAAAGACCACGACATCGAGCCAATCGACTATGTCGTCGTCAACTTGTACCCGTTCAAAGAAACGATTGCGAAAGAGAACGCGACGTATGATGAAGCGATTGAGAATATCGATATCGGCGGACCGAGCATGCTGCGTTCGGCCGCGAAAAACCATGCCAGCGTGACGGTCGTCGTCGACCCGGCCGACTACGGTCATGTGGCCGAAGCGGTTCGTGCCGGCGGGACGACGTTCGAAACACGTCAACGTCTTGCCACAAAAGCGTTCCGTCACACGGCGGCGTATGACGCCTTGATTGCCGACTATTTAGGTCAGCAGCTCGGCGAGACGTTCCCGGAACAGCTCACGGTCACGTATGAGAAAGTACAAGACCTCCGTTACGGGGAAAACCCGCACCAGCAGGCAGCGTTTTATAAGACGCCGCTCTATCACGGGATGACGCTCGCGAACGCGGAGCAGCTCCATGGCAAAGAACTCTCATATAACAATATCCAAGATACGAATGCGGCGCTCGAGGCGCTCAGCGAATTGACGGAGCCGGCAGCGGTCGTCGTCAAACATATGAACCCATGTGGTGTCGCTGTCGGACAGACAATCAGCCAAGCGTTCTCAAGAGCCCATGCGGCCGATCCGGTCTCGATTTTCGGTGGCATCGTCGCCTTGAACCGTGAAGTCGATGTGGAGACGGCAGAGGCCCTCCGTAACATCTTCCTAGAAATCATCATCGCGCCATCCTTTAGTGAGGCAGCACTTGACCGATTGAAAGAGAAAAAGAATCTTCGGTTATTGACGCTTGATATGGGCCAGATGACAGGGATGCGCTTGACAGCCGTCGCGGGTGGTCTCCTCGTACAAGATGGGGACGACGTCACACTCGATGATGCGTCATGCCAAATTGTGACCGACCGTCGCCCGACGGCGTCTGAATGGGAAGACTTGAAACTTGCGTGGCGTGTCGTTAAACACGTGAAATCAAACGCCATCGTCGTCGCCAAAGACGAGACGACAATCGGCATCGGAGCGGGACAGATGAACCGCGTCGGCGCGGCGAAAATCGCTTTCGAACAAGCAGGTGAACGTGCTACGGGTGCCGCGCTCGGTAGCGATGCATTCTTCCCGATGGGGGACACGGTCGAAGCCGCAGCCGCAGCCGGGATCACGGCCATCATTCAACCAGGCGGATCAATTCGTGACGAGGAGTCGATTGAAGCGGCGAACCGTCACGGCATCACGATGGTGTTCACGTCAGTTCGACACTTCAAACATTGAGAGGAGCGATAAGATGAATGTACTCGTCATTGGACGCGGCGGGCGTGAGCACGCGCTCGCTTGGAAGTTGAGACAAGACGGACATGAGGTGTTCGTCGCTCCGGGTAATCTTAATATGGGCGACGTGACGTGTGTACCAATCGAAGAGACAGATGTCTCTGACCTCGTCGAGTTTGCGAAAAGCGAGGCGGTTGACTGGACGATCGTTGGTCCAGAGTCGGCCCTCATGGCCGGTGTCGTCGATGTGTTTCAAGCTCAAGGACAAAAAATCTTCGGACCGACGAAGGCGGCGGCGTTGCTTGAAGGCAGTAAAGCGTTCGCGAAAGAAGTGATGCGCGAAGCCAATATCCCGACCGCAGGGTACGACACGTTCACCGACGCCGAGTCAGCGCTCCGACATATCGATCAACTCGAAGCACCGCTCGTCGTCAAAGCGGACGGACTCGCCGCCGGTAAAGGGGTGACCGTCGCGTTCACACTTGAAGAGGCGAGAGCAGCCATCCATGACATTTTCGATACCGATAAGTTCGGGGACCAATCACGTGTCGTCATCGAAGAGTTTTTGGATGGAGAAGAGTTTTCGCTCATGGCGTTCGTCTCTGGGGAGCACGTTATCCCGATGATCACGTCACAAGATCATAAGCGTGCCTATGACGGAGACGCAGGACCGAACACGGGCGGCATGGGCGCCTACAGTCCGATGCCTCACTTGGATGATGTTGTGTATAAGGAAGCCGTCGAACGCGTCCTCTTCCCGCTGGCGCGGACGATGGTCGAGCGGGGTACACCGTTCGAAGGGTTCTTGTATGCGGGCCTCATCTTGACGGCGGATGGTCCGAAAGTGATCGAGTTCAATGCACGGTTCGGCGATCCCGAGACCGAGGTCATTCTCCCGAACTTGGCATCCCCGCTCCTCGACGTCATTGAGGCGGTCGTGGACCAAAAACCGTATCCGATTGAATGGGTGGACGGCTATACGATTGGAGTCGTCGTCGCGGCAGAAGGATATCCGGAGCGAGCGACGACCGGACAGGTATTGTCAGGCTTCGGTGACTTACGAGACGATGTGCTCGTATTCCATGCGGGCACGACCCGTGACGGGGCGGACATTGTCGGCAACGGAGGACGCTTGTTCGTGCTCACGTCGACGAAACCGACTTTGTTCGAAGCGAAACATGCCGTCTATGCGGCACTCGAACAACTTGATTTGCCACAGACGTTCTACCGTCGAGACATCGGCGGACGCGCGTTGGCACGGATTTTTTAAAGGATGGGTCAACCCGTCCTTTTTTTCATGCGAAAAGAAGGGAATCCCCACTTCCTGCTCTACAATAATGAAGTAGATTGAAGGAAGAAGGTGGTCGACGTGCGCATTCGGACGAAGCTCATGATTGCGGTGGCCGTGAATATAGTCGTATTTGTCGGAGTCATCTTTTTTGGGGTCCGTCCTTATTTCATCGAGAAGAGCATGGAACAAGATCGGCAGACGGTCGAGAGTCAAGTCGCGAGCGTGTCAGAGACGCTCGCCAATCGGAAGCATACGCTTGAGCGCACACTCGTCGATTGGGCCGTCTGGAATGACACGTATACGTTCGTGCAAAAACGGAACGCCTCCTATGTTCAAAGTAACATTAGCGAGGAATCGCTCGAGAACTTGAGCGTCAACGCAATCGTCTATTTGAATCGGGACGGAGAAGCGTTCTACTCGGCGTTTCGTTCATCGGGGACGACGTTATCGACAGCCGAACAACAAGCGCTCATCAAGGCGGTCACCTCTCGCACGACCAATCGGAGCGATGCACAGAACGGCATATACGCGAGTGATTTTGGCCCGATGTTATATGTCAGCCATCCGATTCTACGAAGTGACAGTAGTGGACCACGACAAGGAACGCTCATCATGCTCGAGTTCGTCGATTCGACGGTCATGGCAGATATAAGTGCCCAAACGAAGATACCATTGACGATTCAGCCGGTTCGTCGAGAAGAGACAATCATCAAGAGCGGGACGGACGGGACCGATGTGGTGATCCCACTCGACACGGTGTTTCAGCAATCCGATTATGAAGTCGGGTTCACCGTCGCGCAAACGCACTACGAAAATACGGTCACGATGTTGCGGCTCGGCATGCTCGCGCTCGTCATCCTCGGGTTCGGTCTGTTCTTCTCTTTGTTATGGACGATTCACCGGGTCGTGATTCGGCGGCTGATGGAGATCGTGAGTGGGTTGAAGATCATCACACTAGAGCGGGACAGCCGACTCCGCCTCAGTCGGGACGCGCACAGCCACGACGAAATCGAACAGATGGCGACGAGTATGAACGAGGTGCTCGCGGCACTCGAAGATACGCGCGCCGAAGTGATCGACCGGGCGTTCCGAGACGCATTGACGCTTCTTCCGAACCGGCTCGCGCTAGAAGATTATTTCTCGACCGTGCGTGGAAAGCAGGAACGGATCGGAGTGCTCGGATTGGATTTGGATGACTTCCGACGAATCAACGACCAATACGGACATCGGACGGGTGATTCTGTTCTCATCTATCTCGCCTCACGGCTCAACTTCTATAAAGAAGACGGGTTCGTCGCTCGCATCGGTGCCGATGAGTTCATGCTCGTCCATCCGGGCTGGACACTTGACCAGCTCCAACCGGTCGCCCGGCACTTGACGAAAGACTTGAAGGACTGGGCCCATGTCAACGGTGTGAAAGGGATGGCGGCGACAATCGGCATCGATGTGTTCACCTATGCCGAGCCGCAACACACGTATGAGGTCATGATGGGGCGGCTCGACGTGGTCATTCACGAAGCGAAACTGTCAGGGAAGAACCGTGTCTTGACGTTCCAAGAAATCGAGGACGGGAGCCATTATTTGCAGACGCTCGAGGTGGAACGCGATTTGCGCCATGCGCTCGAACATGATGAGTTTGAACTGTATTATCAGCCGATCGTATCGCCACGGCCGTTTGCAGTACGGGGAGTCGAGGCGCTCATTCGCTGGAATCATCCGGGCAAAGGTCAGATTTCCCCTGGCCTGTTCATCCCAGTCGCCGAGCAGCTCGGCCTTATCTCGGACTTGGGACGCTGGGTGCTCGTACAGGCAGTCACGGAGATGAAGGATCATGTGGAACGACATCACTTGTTCCTCTCGATCAACGTATCGAAACGCCAAATCGCCGACGGGTCGTTTTTAGCTTCATTGGAACACGTGCTGACCGAAACGGGATTTGACCCTCATCGCCTTCATGTCGAAATCACCGAGAGTGAGGTCGGCGGGAATCTGTATGAGCTTCAGCAGTTCATTCACGCGCTCAAAGCGATCGGCGTCAAAATCTCGCTCGATGACTTTGGTGTCGGGACATCGTCGCTCTCGTTCTTGCAGTCGCTTCAACTCGATATTATTAAAATCGATCAAAACTTTGTCAAAGGGATTCCCGAGAACACGTTCGACCGGGCCTTGCTTGAAGGGTTATATCAAACGTTCCATACACTCGGTCTCGATATCGTCACGGAAGGTGTGGAGCGTCCGGAGCAGCTCGCGTTCGTGCTCGAACATAGCAGTTCGCTCATCCAAGGTTACCATTACAGCAAACCGGTTCCGCTGGCACAACTTGAGCATTACTTGAAGAAAACGGTCACGATGTATGACTGGTGAAGACACTTCCTGCGGGAGGTGTCTTTATTTGTGTGAATTTCATGTGAATTCCGTTACAATTAGCAACATAACTTGCGACCCTTTCATAGAAAATGTAAACTTGAAACAGATGAAAGAAAACGCTTACAAAATTATTGTCTGATAATAATGGCGAGGCGATTAAGGGAGGATTGGGTTCGATGCCAACAAAACGATCGGCGCGGGCACCGTGGTCTAAAGCGATGATTCGGTCACAACTAGAAGTCGTGAGCCAAGTCAGGCCACCTTCGCTCGTATTGACGAATGCCACGTACTTGAATATGTACGTGAAGCAGTGGAAACAAGCAAATATTTGGATCGAGCATGACCGGATTGTCTATGTCGGGCCAGATGTACCGAAAGCGGCCGTCGAGACGGTGGACGTATCCGGAAAATATATCGTGCCTGGCTATATCGAGCCACATGCGCATCCATTCCAACTTTATAATCCGGCGACGCTGTCGAAGTATGCAGGCGAGCGGGGGACGACGACGCTCGTGAATGACAACATGCTTCTTTTTTTACAAAACAAGGAGCAAGCGTTTGCGCAACTCGATGCGATCCAACAGCTTCCGACGAGCACATATTGGTGGGCGCGTCTCGATACACAGACCGAGCTCGACCGGGACAGTGTCCTTGTCGATTCCGAGCGGATTCACGACTGGTTCAATCATCCGGACGTCATCATGGCCGGTGAATTGACGGCATGGCCGCGCACGTTGAAAGGCGATGACGAGATGTTGCAGTGGATGCTCGACGCGGAGACGTGCGGGCTCCCGGTCGAAGGACATTTCCCGGGTGCCTCGGCGAAGACGTTGACGAAGATGGCGCTGATGGGTGTTCACAGCGACCATGAAGCGATGACGGCCGAAGAAGCGCTCTGCCGGCTCGAACACGGCTATACGACGACACTCCGTCATTCTTCGATTCGTCCTGACCTTCCGGGACTCATCCGTGGCCTGCTCGACGCCGGACTCGAGGCGTTCGATCATGTGATGGTCACGACAGACGGATCGACGCCAGGATTTTATCAAGACGGGCTGCAAGACGCGCTTATCAAGATCATGATTGAGGCGGGTTTGCCACCAATTGAAGCATACCGCATCGTCACCTTGAACGTGGCGCGACACTTCGGGCTCGATCACGTCCTCGGTTCGATTGCGCCGGGACGCATCGCCCATCTCAATATTCTTGATGCGATCGACGAGCCGCGCCCGTCCGCCGTCATCGCCAAAGGACAATGGATTTACCGGGACGGGGCATCGTTGTTCCCGAACGAGCTCATCGATGCGGCGCTCGCGCTCATGCCGTCGACGGACGTCGACATCGAACTGACGCCGAACGATCTGTCGTTCAGCATGCCTGTCGGGCTCGACATGGTCAACTCGGTCATCATGAAACTGTTCAAAATCTCGCACGACACCGGTCAAGACGAATTGCCGCGTGACGGGGACGAGTCGTTCCTCATGTTGCTTGATAAAGAAGGAAAGTGGCGCCTCAACACGGTACTGAAAGGATTTGCCAACGACTTTGGCGGGCTCGTCAGCTCGTATTCGATTAGTGGCGACTACTTGATCTTAGGGAAATGCAAACAAGACATGCTGACGGCGTTCGAACGGATGAAACAGCTCGGCGGCGGTATCGTCCTCGTCAACCGTGGTGAGATTATCGCGGAAATTCCGCTCCCGCTCTGTGGCATGACGTCGAAGGAGCCGATTGAACAGTTGATCGTCCAAGAAGAAGTGTTGCGGTCCGAACTGCTCACGCGCGGGTATAAGTTTGAAGACCCAATCTATACGCTCTTGTTCTTGGCGTCGACGCACTTGCCATATGTGCGGGCCACACCGCTCGGGATTTACGAAGTGATGAAGAAACAAATACTATTTCCGGCAATTTTACGATGAACAGTTGAGTCCGAGCCGGTCGTGCTTTAGAATGATAAAGAAGTACGATGAGAGAGGATGCTTGCGGATGCAACTCGATAAATTACGAGGACGAGAGCTCGATCAGCTGTTTGAGGCGATTTTGAAGCTCGATACACTCGAAGACTGTTATCAACTATTTGAAGATTTAGCGACCGTGAACGAAGTGCAGGCGCTCGCCCAACGGCTTGAAGTGGCCCGCCAAATTCGTGAAGGTAGCACATATCATAAAATTGAAGAAGCGACAGGTGCTTCGACAGCCACCATCTCCCGTGTCAAGCGTTGCTTGAACTACGGGTCTGGCGGTTATGATCTTGCCCTTGAACGTCTAAAACAATCAGAAGGTGACTCGTAAGAGTCATCTTGTTTTTGATGGGAGAGGAGGGGCGAGATGCAAGACAAGTTTATGAAGCGAAATTTACAGCTGTTCTTTCGGAAGCTGACACCGGTCCAGACACTCGTGTTGATTTATAGCGCGGCGGTCGTGTTGGCCGTCATTTTGCTCGCTTTACCGATTGCGCGACAACCGGGCGTCTCGATCACGTTCACCGATCTCGTCTTTTTCGCGGTCAGCTGTGTCAGCGTTACCGGATTGACCCCGATCGTCGTGACCGATACGTTCTCGACGTTCGGATTATTTATTATCTTGTTCATCGTTCAAGTGAGCGGGGTCGGGTTGATCAGTCTTCACGTCATCATGTGGATCTTGCTTGGCAAGCGCATCGGTTTTCGCGAGCGCCAGCTGATTTTACGTGACCAAAACCAGACGTCGATGTCTGGGATCGTCAAGTACATCACCGAGATCGTCATCACCGTTATCGCGATTGAAGCGGTCGGTGCGGTGTTGCTTGGGGTCCATTACTTAAATTACTTCGATACGGCCAGCGAGGCGTTCCTGCAAGGCCTGTTCGGTTCGATCAGTGCGACGACGAACGCCGGCTTCGACATCACCGGCAGCTCGCTCGCACCATTCCGGGAAGACCCGTTCGTCATCTTCACCCAAATCGCGCTCATGACCGGCGGTGCCATCGGGTTCCCGGTCCTCGTCGAGATTCGCACGTATTTGACGAACCGAATCATTCGGAAGCGCGAGAATTTCCCGCGCCGCTTCTCGTTGTTTACGAAATTGACGGTATCGACGTTTTTCATCTTGATTGCGGTCGGGACCGTCGGCTTGTTTCTATTTGAATACAATAACGCCTTCAAAGAATTACCGCTCTGGCTCGCGCTCTCGGATTCCTTGTTCCAGTCCGTGACGACGCGAAACGGGGGCTTGACGACGGTAGACGTCAACTTGTTCTCAGAAGGCAGTATGTTGCTCTTGTCGATTCTGATGTTCATCGGGGCGTCCCCGTCCTCGGTCGGCGGGGGGATTCGGACGACGACGTTCGCCGTCGCCGTGCTCGGGGTCGTCGCATTCATTCGCGGGGACTCGTCCATCAAAATTTTCGGGCGCGAGATTGTGCTCGAGGATATTTGGAAAGCGTTCGTTATCATCACGGTGTCACTCGCTGTCCTGCTCACGGGGGTCATGGTGCTCACCTTCTTTGAAGACGCATCGCTTACCCGCATCTTGTTCGAGGCGTGCTCGGCGTTCGGAACGACCGGCTTGTCGGTCGGTCTGTCGGCAGAGTTCAGTAACGTCGGAAAATGGGTACTCACGATTTTAATGTTCATCGGTCGAATCGGTGTCATCGCCTTCATCTTGATTTTGCAGCGGAGACAGCCGAAACGGATGTACAACTATCCGAAAGAATCGATCATCTTAGGATAAGGAGATCAGAATATGAAAGCTTTTTGGATCAATTTCGGTTACGTGTTCGCCGTCCCGGTCTTACCGTTCATCGCGGTCGTGAACGGAACAGCGCTCTGCTCGCCAGATTCACCGTTACTCGAGATTCCAGTGCTCGGCTTCTTTTTGGCCAATCCGCTCTGGTTCATCCCGGTTTACGGGCTGTTCGCACTCGTCGTCGCCAAATGGATGACGGCCCGCGAACAAAAGACGCACGCCAGACGTGCTTGAGACTTGCCTCGGCAAGTCTTTTTTTGTTCAACAGATGCAAGCGACGGGAAAAATCGCTACACTAGAGAAGGTATCGAATGGGAGGGAAGCCGAATGGATTTTCAATCGTGGCGCCACGTCTTTAAACTTGATCCGAATAAACCGCTCGATGATTCGGCGCTCGCAGCGCTCATCCGTTCGGGCACGGACGCTTTCCTCATCGGTGGGACGGACGGGGTCGACGCGGAAAACACGTTCGCGCTCTATACTCGTCTCGAACGATGCGGCATCCCGCTCGCGCTCGAGATGAGCCATCCCGAGCAAGTGATTCGAGGCTTCGACCACTATTTCATTCCGACCG
Source organism: Exiguobacterium sp. s21 (assembly GCF_018617975.1). Lineage (NCBI taxonomy): Bacteria > Bacillati > Bacillota > Bacilli > Caryophanales > Exiguobacterium > Exiguobacterium sp. s21. Next base: position 20,034 of record NZ_JACSLF010000012.1, read on the forward strand.
TCTTGAACGCGGGCACCGTGGACTGGATCATCGGTCATCAAACGAGGGCGTTCGAACGATACGGACACTTGTTTCATGCTGATGTGACCGGACAAGGGTATATCGTCTTGAATCCAGATGCGAAAGTGGCCCACGTGACCGAGGCGAAAACCGACCTTTCCATCGAAGAGGCGGTCGCTTACGCAGAAGCCGGTCATCGCTTGTTCCGCCTGCCTTCCTTGTATGTAGAGTATAGCGGCACGTTCGGATCGGTCGAGCTCGTCCAAGAAGTGCGGCTGGCCGTGCCGGACGCCCACCTGTTTTATGGGGGCGGTATCACCGGATACGAGTCGGCCCAGGTGATGGCTGAACACGTGGATACGATCGTCGTCGGCAATGTGATTTATGACAATTTCGAAGGAGCGCTTGCGACTGTCGCGGCACTCCGATAAAATAAGAACAAATGTTTGGATAGGGAAAGGAAACGATTATGTATAACTTGAGTGAAGAATTAGTCAAAGGCATGAACCCTCCGCAAGCGGAGGCGGTCAAATATACGGACGGCCCGTTGCTCATCATGGCCGGGGCAGGGTCTGGGAAAACACGTGTCTTGACGCATCGCGTCGCCTACTTGATGGCGTCGAAACAAATCGCGCCGTGGAACATTCTCGCCATTACGTTCACGAACAAAGCGGCTCGCGAGATGAAAGACCGGATCGCCCGCCTCGTCGGTGGCGTCGCGGACGATATTTGGATTTCGACGTTCCACTCGATGTGTGTCCGGATTTTGCGGCGTGACATCGATCGAATCCGTTATGACCGGAACTTCTCGATTCTCGACTCGTCCGATCAGTTGACGGCCATCAAACAAGTGCTTAAAGAGTTGAACCTTGACCCGAAAAAATATGAGCCGCGGACGCTCCTCGGTATGATTTCGAACCATAAGAACGAGCTCCGCACGCCGCAAGATGCGGCCGCACTCGTCGGCAACAACCCGTACGAGAAAGTCATCTCGGACGTCTACACGGCGTATGAGAAGAAATTGAAGCAGAACAACGTGCTCGACTTTGACGACTTGATCATGAAGGCGATTCAGTTGTTCCAAGAAGCGCCGGACGTGCTCGCGTTTTATCAGAAGAAGTTCCAATACATCCACGTCGACGAGTATCAAGATACGAACCGGGCCCAATACACGCTCGTCAAGCTGCTCGCGCAGGCGCATGAGAACCTGTGTGTCGTCGGTGACTCGGATCAGTCGATTTATCGCTGGCGCGGCGCCGACATCGCCAATATCTTGACGTTTGAGAAAGATTATCCGAGCGCGCACGTCATCTTGCTCGAACAAAACTATCGGTCGACGAAGCGGATTTTGGAAGCGGCGAACGGTGTCATTCAAAACAACTCGGGTCGAAAAGATAAGAAGCTATGGACCGAGAACGTCGAAGGCGAGAAACTCCTCTTGCATGTCGCCTCGGATGACCGGGATGAAGCGTTCTTCATCATCAATCAGATGAAGGAGCTCCGCCAAGAAGGTATCGATTACGGCGAGATGGCCGTCCTGTACCGGACGAACGCCCAATCGCGCGGACTCGAGGAAATGCTCCTCAAGTCGAACATCCCGTATAAGATGGTCGGCGGGACGAAGTTCTATGAACGAAAAGAAATCAAGGATATCTTGGCGTATTTGCGCTTAATCGCCAACCCAGACGAGGACATCTCATTCGTCCGTGTCGTCAACGAACCGAAGCGCGGCATCGGCGCCGCGACGGTCGATAAGCTCGGCAACTTCGCCGGGATGCAGGGTGTGTCGCTCATGGAAGCGATTCGTGACATCGAGCTGTCGGGCATTGCCCCACGCACAGCGACGAAGCTTGCCGAGTTCCGTCAATTGATGGTCGATTTGCGTCAAATGGCCGACTACTTGTCGATTTCCGAATTGATTGAAGAAGTGCTGAAGAAGTCAGGCTACGAAGAGATGCTCAAAATCGAGAAGACGCTTGAAGCCGAGAGCCGCCTCGAGAACTTGCAAGAGTTCCTCTCGGTCGCGCAAAACTTCGAGAAAGAGAGCGATGAAGAAACGCTCGTCGCTTTCCTGACCGACTTGACGCTCGTCTCGGACCTCGACACGCTCGAAGAAGTCGACGAGTCGCACCAAGTGACGCTCATGACGCTCCACTCGGCCAAAGGGCTCGAGTTCCCAGTCGTCTTCTTGATTGGGATGGAAGAAGGGTTGTTCCCGCACAGCCGTGCCTTGAACGACCCGGAAGAGATGGAAGAAGAACGTCGTCTCGCCTACGTCGGGATCACACGGGCCGAGAAACGTCTCTATTTGACGCGGGCCCAGTCTCGGATGTTGTACGGTCGTTTCCAAAACAACCCGGAATCGCGCTTCTTGCACGAGTTGCCAGAGACGCTCTTGGAGCGTTCGGGCAAAGCGAAAAAGGCGATGCCATGGAATCCGGTCGAGTCGCCGGGGAAACTTCCGGTGAACGGCTTCAGCTCGAAACCAAAACCGAAGCTCGCCCAGTCGTCCGGCGCCGAATCGATCGGTTGGAACGTTGGGGATAAGGCCAATCATAAAAAATGGGGTCAAGGCACGGTCGTCCAGACGCGTGGCGAAGGCGATCAGCTCGAACTCGATATCGCTTTCCCTGCAGTCGGCATCAAGCGCCTGCTCGCCAAGTTTGCCCCAATCGAAAAAGCGTGAGGTGATCACATGGAGATGGCAGAACGTGTTGAAGCGATTCGTCAAAAGTTAAACCAATACGGATATGAATATTATGTGCTCGACCGCCCGAGTGTCCCGGATTCTGAATACGACCGCCTCATGAACGAATTGATTGAAATCGAGACGGACTATCCGGAACTTCGGAGTCCAGACTCTCCGACGCAACGGGTCGGCGGTGCCCCGCTCGATGCGTTCGTCAAAGTGACGCATGATACGCCGATGCTCTCGCTCGGGAACGTGTTTTCTAAAGAAGAGCTCGTCGAATGGGTCGAACGCATCGAGAAAGATCTCGGTTACAGTCCGCTCTTCGTCGCCGAGCTCAAGTTTGACGGGCTCGCCGTGTCACTGAAATACGAAGACGGTCGGCTCGTCCGTGGCGCGACGCGCGGTGACGGGACGACCGGAGAAGACATCACGCAAAACTTGAAGACGATCCGCTCGATTCCGCTCCGGTTGAACGAGGACGTCACGTTCGAGGTGCGCGGTGAGGCATATATGCCGAAACGGTCGTTCGAACATTTGAACGACGAGCGAGAACGTCTTGGGGAACCTTTATTCGCCAACCCGCGCAATGCGGCGGCAGGTTCGCTCCGGCAGCTCGACTCGAAAATCGCGGCGTCGCGGAATTTGGCGTTCTTCGCCTACGGGCTCGTCTCGACGGACGACCTCGTCGCCTCGCATGACGAGTCGCTCGCGTATTTGCGCCGTCTCGGCATCGCCGTCAGTCAAGAATACACGACATGTCGTACGGCCGATGAGTTATGGGACTATATCGAAACGTATGTGACGAAGCGGTCGGAGCTACCATATGAGATTGACGGCATCGTCATCAAAGTCGCAGCTTACGAAGAGCAAGAACAGCTCGGCTTCACGGCGAAAAGCCCGCGTTGGGCCGTCGCGTATAAGTTCCCGGCTGAAGAAGTCGTGACGACGATTGAAGACGTCGATTTCAGTGTCGGGCGGACGGGAAAAGTCACGCCACGCGCACGGTTCGCACCAGTCTCGGTCGCCGGGTCGACCGTGACGTATGCGACGCTCCATAACGAGGACTTCATTGTAGAGAAGGACCTTCACATCGGGGACCGTGTCGTCATCAAGAAAGCCGGCGATGTGATTCCAGCCGTCGTCTCGGCGCTCGTCAGTGAGCGGACCGGGGAGGAGACGGAAATCGTCTTCCCGACGCATTGTCCAGCTTGTGAATCTGAACTCGTACGGTTAGAAGGAGAGGCGGACCACCGCTGCGTCAATCCGGAATGCCCGGCCCAACTGCTCGAAGGGTTGATTCATTTCGTGTCACGCCCGGCGATGAACATCGATGGGCTCGGCGAGAAAGTGATCACACAACTCCACGCGTCCGGGCTCGTTCATAACGTGGCCGACCTGTACCGTCTCGACCGGGACGCGCTCCTCGAGCTCGACCGGATGGGCGAAACGTCGGTGACGAACTTGCTCGCGGCGATTGAGCAGTCGAAACAGAACTCGCTCGAGCGCGTCTTGTTCGCGCTCGGTATCCGCCTCGTCGGACAAAAAGCGGCCGCGTTGATTGCGGAACGGTTCGAGACGATGGAAGCGGTCATGGAAGCCTCGATCGACGACTTGACGTCAATCGATGGTATCGGTACGAAGATGGCTGAATCGATCGGCTTATACTTTGAGAAGCCGGAAGCTCGTGACCTCGTCCGTGACCTCGGCGCGGCAGGTGTCAACCTGACGTTCAAAGGTACGAAACGACCGGTCGATACGGATGCGCCGCTCGCCGGGAAGACAGTCGTTTTGACCGGGAAACTGCATGAGATGACGCGCGGAGAAGCCGGTAAGCAGCTCGAATTGCTCGGTGCGAGTGTCACGGGAAGCGTCAGCAAGAACACCGACCTTCTCGTCGCCGGCGAGAAAGCCGGGTCGAAACTGACGAAAGCCGAATCGCTTGGTATCGAAGTGTGGGACGAGGCGGCGTTGCTCGCCTTCTTGGCAGAACAATCTTGAAGGAAAGGTCTTCCGTGTGGAAGGCCTTTTTTCATTGACCTAATTTTCAACTGTTTTAGGATGACGGCGGGTTCGTGGGAACGTGCGAAGGGTAATGAATAGTATCTACAAATACTTTTTGACACCAAGCACTCACACCACGACTCGCGCACAATCATCCTCTATCCCTCTCCCGTGCCGGAGCGTGTCATCGCAGACATTCGTCACAGTTTGGCAGACACCTTAGAGGAGGGGACCATCATGCGAAACACTAACCGACGCATCTTTGCACTCATCACATTCGTCCTCGTATTGATTGGCATGTGGGCACCGAATGGCGTTTACGCGAACACGACAATGACACCAACGCCAATTTATGCACAAATTGATTTGAGCCTTGAAGAAATCGAAGCGTACGACGACGCAAGCCTGATTTACGACGACGTGACGTACTACGGGGCGCGTGAATCGTCAACGATTTGGCGGTTCATGGTGGATGCGGCCGACATTGACGTTACGACCATCGATCAAGTCACGTTATATAATGGTGAGGGCGTTCCTTATTCGTTCCCGGACGCGGTCTATGCATTTCATGTTGAGGAACTTGCGGGCGAGTCGACTGAGCCGGGTGATGACGGGACAGAGACAGTTCCAGACGTTGAAACACCGGTCGAGCCTCCGCTCGTTGAATCAGAGCCATCGCCAGAAGAACCTGTCACAGAAGAAGTGACCGCACCCTCCGCCACCCCAGTAGTTGCCATCGATCAATTGGTGCTCGGTGCCGACGGGCCAATCGAGCGTGTGTTAGGCGGAGATTTAGTGACGCATCGGCTCGTCATCGATGTGAAGGGCGCCCCTGTCGAGAATTTTTCCGTATCCAACACGGTCCCGGAAGCGTTGACCGTCGTCGCGGACTCGGTTGAAGTTCTCGGTCCGGAAGGTTCGGTACCCCCGACGACCGTGAGTGGACCACCCGCCTTCGATTGGACGTTTCCGACGATACCGGTCGGGACGACGACAATCCAGTTCGATGTGTTCGCACCAGACGTGACAGATGAGACGGTGGTGACGAATACGTTTTGTATCGGTGTTGAAGGAGCAGATGAATTGATTCCGGCCGAATGTGCCGAGGCGACCGTCACGGTCGTACCGAATGAGACGATTGGCCTCGAGGTCGGTAAAGAGGCAAATATTGATCAAGCCGTCGTCGGCGGAGTGATTCCGTATACGTTCGTCATCGAGAACACAGGCGAGACGGCGCTCACGATCACCTCCATCGAAGATGAGTTCTTTAGCGGCGACATCGATGCTGATAAGGTCGAAGCATTCAATGCCGACGTGCGTGAGCAGTTGATGGCGCTCATCGGGGAGAACGGCCTCGCGGCAGGTGAACGCGTCGAGGCGACGGTCAACTTAACAATCCCGAGCGACTATGACCGGACGAACGCTCCCGAGATCGGGAACGTGTTCCGGGTCGGCGCGACCGATTCCTATGGACGGGTCGTCGATGCCGAGAGTCAACAAATCGTCTTATTGAACCAAGCTGATTTCACGGTCACGAAAGTGGCGAGCCCAGGGACGGTGCACCCGGGCGAGGCGATTCGCTATACGTATACAATCACAAACACGTCGAATGTCACCTTGTACTTTGTCGATGTCATCGATGAATGGACGAGCGGGGCGTTGACGACCAAAGAACAGCGCGAGACGACCGAGACGCTTCGAGACGGCATGCAGGCTTTCGCTGAAGTCGAGAACGGACTCATCCCAGGTGAGGAAGTCGTGCTTGAAGTGGAGAAAGTGTTGTTACCATCCTATGATGTGCGAGCGGGCGCAGTACTGACGAACCGGACGACGTTCACGTTCGAGGTCAATCGTGAGGCGCGTGTGTCCCGAACGGCCGAGGCGACGGTGCATGTGAAACAAGCCATCCCGGAACCTGAACGCGACGAATCTGTGTATGTGCCTGAACCGACGACCCCGGTGACACCTGACCAAGCGACGCTACCGATGACAGGTTCGACGGAAACGTGGGGGACGGTCATTGGTCTCGTTTTAATCGTGCTCGGGCTCTTGTTCGTGACGCATCGGCGCCGTCCATCCACAAAAGTATGATCGCAGGCGTCCTCCGACACGAGTCGGGGGTGCTTTTCTTTGAATCGGGACTGATTCCGCTTCGACACTTTTTTCGACGGACGATTTTGTTATAATGGACGAAGTGTAACGAATCGAATCATCAAAGGAGTTCAGACATAGATGAAATGGAAACAATTGATTATCCCAACTCTCGCCGCGACGGTTTTCCTCGGCGGGTGCTCGATGAAAATCCCGATGGGGGAAGAGGAAGTCACACCGACGGGTGAAGAGACGGCAGCCGAAGGCGTCACAGAAGCGATTCAAGCGCGTGATTCATATTACCAGATGGTCATTCCATTTAAACCGGCGGCAGCCCGAGGGTTGGCCCAGCGACAAGTGAGCTCGTCGCTCGAGCTCGAAGAAGTGGAGCTCGGCCTCATGCGCCATTCGACCGGCGCGTTCAAACCGGAAAACTATGCGTATCAAGAAGGACAGCTATTGACGAGTGAAGATGTCTCGCGTCTGCTTGGCCGTAAAGACAAAACGTCAGAAGGTCTCGTCCCGCTCAACCCGGCGTATGCGAACGGCACGGCCGAAGTGGCCGAAGACCAATTCGTCGAGGAGAATAAAAAGTCGCCACTCTATTTGGCGTCGCTCGTCGAACAGAACTATATGACGAAAACGGATAACGGCTATCAACTCGGCGGTGTTTCGTTCGCTTTGATTTTGAACCGGGAGTACGTGTTCCAAGCACCGAACTTCGGTCCGACGTATACGGAGAAGCTTGACGAGAAGAAAGTCATCGCCGAAGGAGAGCGCATGGCGAATGAACTCGTCGCCCAACTGCGCAAGCGCGAGGACTTCAAAGATCTCGATATCAACGTCGCATTGTATATGAAAGCGTCGCAAGGGTCACCGACGCCGGGGAACTATGTCAAATCGGCATTCGTTGGCACGGCTGGCGAGGTGACGGCGAGTGATTGGAAAGATGTCGACGAGACGTATTATTACTTCCCGTCCGCCAAAGCGACGACGGAAGTGCGCGATGACGCTCAAAAATTCTCCCTCTTCAGCGACCGAATCGCTGATGTGTTCCCAGATTTCAGCGGGATGATCGGGAAAGGTTTTTATCAGAACGGGGAATTGTCACGGATTGAGATCGATATTCCGATCCAGTACTATAGCCGGGCCGAACTCGTCGGCTTCACGCAGCACGTCGTCGGCCTGCTCGAGAACCGCTGGGAATACAACCGGAACGTACCCGTCCGAATCAACGTCACCTCGCTCGGTGGCGAACAAGAAGTGACGATCGTGTTTGAAGAGGGCATGGATAGTCCGAAAGTATATTTCTAACCGATAAGAAGGCATCGTGATGAAACGAATGCCTTCTTTTTTTCGTATGACAAGTAACGAGGAAATTCTTTGACCTTCTTTGACCAAATCGGTAGAATAGACTTAACAGAATCGGGAAAGGGATAGGTGAGGTGAAACGAGATGGCAAAAAACTATTATGACGTCCTTGGCGTGCCGAAGCAGGCATCCGACCAAGACATAAAACGAGCGTATCGAAAGTTGGCAAAACAATACCATCCGGACGTGAATAAAGACCCGGGTGCCCAAGACAAGTTCAAAGCAATCCAAGAGGCTTTCGACGTGTTGAGCGATCCTGACAAAAAAGCGAACTATGACCGTTACGGAAGTCCGGAAGGGCCGACGTTCGGTGGAGGGTACAGTGGTGATGGGTACGGGGAAGGATCGGCCCAATTCGAGGACTTGTTCCGTCAATTCGGCGGTGGGTCACGAACGACGTCGCGCACATTCGGTTTTGAGGATATGTTCGGCAGCTTCTTTGACCAGGCGGTCGAAGAAGACCTCGATGAGACGGTCCGAGTCAATGTCCCACTCAGTCAGTTGACGAGTGATGCCAAAGTGAGCCTGCGCCTACAGACGGGGACGGTCAACGTCAAAATCCCGCAAGGCGCCCATGAAGGACAAAAGCTGCGGCTCAAAGGCAAGAGCAGTAAAGTCGGACAGTCGGGCGATCGAGGCGATGTGTACGTCGAGCTCCACTTCACCGATGACGACACGTACCGGCGTGAAGGGGCGAACGTCATCACCGTCAAACGGTTGCGTCCGCTCGCTTTCCTCGACGGCGGGAAAGTCGTCGTGGCGACACTCGATGGTGGTCGGGTCAAGCTGAAAGTCAAACCGGGGTCGCGGCCTGGTCAACGGATGCGCATCCCGGGACGTGGATTCATGACCGCTTCGAAAGTCCGATCGGATCTATTCGTCCAACTTGAAGTCGATTTGCCGCTAGACGCCGCCCACCGATCTGTTTACGAACAACTCGAACGATGAGCCTAAGGAGGAAGCAGAATGGATTTCAATCGATTTACCGATAAAGCACATGAAGGCATCGTCAGCTCGCAGGCACTTGCGAAACAGTACCACCATAGCGAGATGAACGAATGGCACGTCTTGGCGTCGATGATCTCACAAACGGACGGCATCGCGCCGCTCTTACTGCAAAAAATGGAACTGAGCGTCGCCGATATCGAGGCCGAGGTCGCGATGGCGCTTAAGAACGCACCGAAACTTCAAACGCCGACGACGCCGATGATCTCGGCCTCGCTGTTGAACGTGTTGACGACGGCGGAACGTGAAGCGACAGGGATGAGTGATGAATACGTCTCGGTCGAACATATTCTGCTTGGGATCATCATGAACAAGAGTCAAGCACAGAACATGCTCGAACGCAAAGGTGTGACCGAGGAGAGATTGCGTGAGGCACTCGTCGCCGTCCGGGGCAATCGACGGATTACGTCGAAATCACCGGAAGCGACGTATGACGTCTTGACGAAGTATGGACGCGACTTGATCCAAGAAGTGAAGACCGGAAAAATCGATCCCGTCATCGGGCGCGATAGCGAGATTCGGCGTGTCATCCGCATCTTGAGCCGGAAGACGAAAAACAACCCGGTCTTGATCGGGGAACCAGGCGTCGGGAAAACGGCGATCGTCGAAGGGCTCGCCCAACGCATCGTCCGCGGCGACGTGCCGGAGAGCTTGAAAGACAAGACGATTTTCAGTCTCGATATGAGTTCGCTCGTCGCCGGGGCCAAATATCGCGGCGAGTTCGAAGAGCGGCTTCAAGCCGTCTTGAACGAAGTGAAAGAAGCGGAAGGGAAAATCATCCTCTTCATCGATGAACTGCACACGATCGTCGGGGCTGGTAAGTCCGAAGGCGCGATGGACGCCGGGAACATGCTCAAACCGATGCTCGCCCGCGGTGAACTCCACTGTATCGGTGCGACGACACTCGATGAATATCGGCAATATATCGAGAAAGATCCAGCGCTCGAGCGCCGCTTCCAACAAGTGCTCGTCGACGAACCGGACGTCGAAGACACGGTGTCGATCTTGCGTGGATTAAAAGAGCGCTTCGAGATTCACCACGGTGTCCGCATTCACGACAACGCGCTCGTCGCAGCGGCCGTGTTATCGAACCGCTATATCACCGATCGGTTCATGCCGGACAAGGCAATCGACCTCGTCGACGAATCGTGTGCGATGATTCGGACGGAGATGGAATCGATGCCGGCCGAGCTCGATGAACTCGTGCGCCGCGTCATGCAACTCGAGATCGAAGAGGCGGCTTTGAAGAAAGAGAGCGATGACGCCTCGAAGAAACGACTCGATGCGTTGCAGCAAGAGCTCGCCTCGATCCGCGAACAGTCGGACGCGCTCCGACTCCGCTGGGAAAACGAGAAAGAGTCGACCCATCGTGTCCAACATATCCGTGGGGATTTAGAAAAAGTGAAACTTGAACTGCAAGAAGCCGAGAGCCGTTACGATTTGAACCGGGCCTCTGAGCTCAAATATGGCCGCATCCCGGAACTCGAGCGCGAGCTTGCAGAAGCAGAGCGGCTCGCTGGTTCGGTGACACGTGAACTCGTCCGGGAAGAAGTGACCGAGGAAGAAATCGCCGAGGTCGTCTCGAAATGGACGGGCATCCCTGTGACGAAATTGACCGAAGGAGAACGAGATAAGTTGCTCAACCTCGAGACGGTGCTCCATCAACGCGTCTTCGGACAAGACGATGCGATTCGGCTCGTCAGCGACGCCGTCATTCGGGCTCGGGCCGGCATCAAAGATCCGAACCGTCCGATCGGCTCGTTCTTGTTCCTCGGACCGACCGGTGTCGGGAAGACCGAGCTCGGGAAAGCGCTCGCCGAGGCGATGTTCGACTCGGAGGACCATATCGTTCGCCTCGACATGAGCGAGTATATGGAGAAACACGCCGTGTCGCGTCTCGTCGGGGCACCTCCGGGTTATATCGGCTATGAAGAAGGCGGCCAGTTGACGGAAGCGGTCCGCCGCAACCCGTACTCGGTGCTCCTGCTCGACGAGGTCGAGAAAGCGCACGCCGATGTGTTCAACATCTTGTTGCAACTGCTCGATGATGGTCGCTTGACCGACTCGCACGGGCGTGTCGTCGACTTCAAAAACACGATCGTCATCATGACGTCGAATATCGGGGCCGACATCTTGCTCGAAGCGGCGAAAGATGGCGTCATCGATGAGGCGGAAGAACGCCAAGTCATCGAGCGGCTCCGCCGCCACTTCCGTCCCGAGTTTTTGAACCGGGTCGATGAGACGATTTTGTTCCATCCGCTCACGCGGGCTCAAATCGGCCAAATCGTCAAAAAAGCGGTCGCACGCATGGGCAGTCGCTTGACGGCGCGCTCGATTCAAATCGAGATCACGGATGCCGCGAAGGTATTCATCGCCGACGAGGCGTATGAGCCACAGTTCGGGGCCCGTCCAATCAACCGGTACGTACAACGGACGATTGAGACGAAACTCGCCCGTAGCATTCTCGCCGGAGACATCGAGGACGGCCAGACGGTCGTCATCGACGTCGAGAACGACGAGTTGACGCTTCGTCCCGCGACGGTCACTCACTGAATAACAAAAGAGCGCTGGCTGACGCCGGCGCTCTTTGTTTATGCAATCGGTTCGGGTTGATAGACGCAGTACGGTTCCTCGGCCTTATAGTCGCCGGTGACGGCATAAGCGCGGGCCCGAGACCCTCCGCAGACGTATCGATATTCACAGTAGCCGCATTTCCCGTGGTGTGTATCAGGGTCACGCAGCGATTTGAAGACCGGGTGGTGCCGATAAATCTCAGCGAGCGGTGTCTCTTTCACGTTGCCGCACGTGATCGGCAAAAAGCCGGACGGCTGGACGTCGCCCGTATGCGAGATGAACACGAAGCCGTTCCCGTCATTCGTGCCGCGAGGCGCCTTGGCGAGGTCGTCATGCGGATGGCCGATAGGCGGCAATCCAACTTGTTTTCGTTTCAAATTCTCTTGCCGGGCGATGCGCCGATAAAACTGTGCCTCGGTCGTCGAGATGATGAACGGGACGTGCTCTTGCAACGCGAACGCCCAACGGAGTACATCTTCATGCCGTTCTGGCGAGATTGGCTGGAGGAGTGACCCGCGACCGGTCGGCACGAGGAAGAACAATGTCCATACCGAGACGCCGAGTTCACCGACGAGTTTGGCGATTTCCGGGAGTTGGTCGACGTTATACTCCGTGACCGTCGTATTGATTTGGAATGACATCCCTTCTTCTCGGAAGTAAGAGATGCCACGCAGCGTCCGTTCGAAACTGCCACGCGTACCGCGGAAGTAGTCGTGTGATTTGGCGTCCGGACCGTCGAGTGAGAACGCCCAGCGCGTCAAGCCGGCGTCTTTCGCCCGTTTGACGGCGTCATGGGTCACACGAGGTGTCGCCGACGGGGTCATCGACACACGCATGCCGAGCGAAGCGGCATATTCGGTCAGTTCGAACAAGTCCTCACGCATGAGCGGATCGCCCCCGGTGAAGACGAGAATCGGATTATCCATCGCCTGGATGTCTCGGATGAGTGCCTTGCCTTGCTCGGTATCGAGTTCACCCGGATAGCGATGGAACTGGGCCTCGGCTCGGCAATGGACGCACGATAGCGCACAGGCACGTGTTACTTCCCAGATGACGATGAATGGATTTTCGTTGTAGTCGACTCGTTTCATACGGACACCGCCTGTCTCGCCATCACCCGGGAGACGGCCTGTTTGGCCGAGTCGACGCAGTCGGGGAGACCGACGCCATGCAAGATGGCACCACATGCCTCGATCCCGTCGAGTGTAGACAGCTGCTCTTCGAAAGCGCGCACGTATTGTTTGTGACCGACCTCATATTGCGGCATCGTATCGATGTGCCGTTCGACTTTTGTAAAAATCGGGGTACCGACGTGTTGAATCTTCCGCAGTTCACGCAGCGCGAAGTCGGCGATGGCCTCGTCGGATTCCGTCAACAAATCGGGAACGAACTCAGATCCGATGTAGACGCGTAAGAGCGCCTTATGTTTTGGTGCCATGTGGGGCCACTTCTTATGCATCCAACTGCAGGCCGTCAAGGCGTTCCCTTCCGCTTTGGCGATGACGTAACCGGTCCCGTCGAGTGACGCGACCTCTTTTTCATCGAACGCCGCGAGCACGGTGATGGAAGACGTCCGTTTCAACTCGGACAATTTTTCTGCTTCCGGGAGACCGAGGATCGGACCGAGCGCATTCGGCGAAGTGGCCAAAATGATACCGTCGAACGACTCGGACGTCCCGTCGACGAGGGTGACTTCATGGGGCCGGACCGCCGCGACTTTCGTCTCTGTATAGAGGCGGTCAATCGACGGGCGAAGCGCCTCGATGAGGACACCGAGACCTTGCTGAAGGGATAGAAACTTCCCGGCTTCATGTGGCTTGACGCCGGCTTGAACAGGTGGTGTCAATGCTTTCATACCGAGAATCAGGCTGCGTGTTTTTTGTTCAATCGTGATAAACTGAGGGAAAGTAGACTCGATGCTCATATCGTCGAGCGTCCCGTTGTAGATTCCCGAGAGAAGCGGTTCAATCATCGCATCGACGACTTCTGATCCGAGCCGGGTCCGGAAGAATTTGTCGAGCGAGATGTCTGTCCCCGTATAGACGCGTGGCAGCACGAGGTCCATCCCGGCCCGAAGTTTACCGCGCCACGTGAACAAATCGGTCTTGACCATCGGCCAAAACTTGGTCGGGATGCCCATGACCGATCCGTCCGGCATTTGTCGAAGCTGTTGGCGGACATAAATGTACGATGTCCCGGTCATCGACCGGACGAGATGGTCGTCGAGTCCGAGCTCGGTGATCAGTTCGGTCAATGTCGGTTTTCGGGCCATGTATCCGTCCGGTCCGCATTCTAAGACGAAGCCGTCTTGATAGACGGTCTTGATTTTTCCACCGATTCGATTGCTCGCTTCGTACATGGTGACGTGCGCCCCGGCTTGTTTCGCGTAATAGGCGGAGGCCATGCCTGTAATTCCTCCACCGATAATTGCAATTTTGTTCAATCCATTCACCCATTTCTATGTAGTGTTCTTCCTAACGGTACCGAGAATATTGACGTAGACATAGGATAAGTCTCACATGGTTCTAGACATATTCGTCACGATTGGGAAGGAGAGGGTCCATATGGTTTGGTTCGGCATAACGGCGACAGTCGTCGTGGTCGGCATTATCGCCTTCATCGCATCGATGAATCGGTACGGGGAGAAGCTCGACGGAGATGAAGACAGCCCGTCGGTCCTTTGGGCTGATGAGGAATGGTATAAGCCAGAAAAGGAAGACGGACCACTTGATGGTTAACCGTCTTCGAATATGATAAGATGACCCGGTTGAAAACTATCGGACATGGGGTGATTAGATGAACGTATTGGAACAACAGTTGGCGCATTTGGTCGATGAGTGTCGTCCGTACACAGCACAAGGGAAAGTCGCCGACTATATTCCTGAGCTCGCGCATGTACAGGATGATTTGCTCGGCGTGGCGATTTGTTTGCCTGATGGTTCATATATTCATGCGGGGGACGTCCACCATAAGTTCACAATCCAAAGCGTCTCGAAGGCGTTGACGCTCTGTTACGTCTTGATGGAGTTTGGAGAAGATTACGTGTTCTCGAAAGTCGGGATGGAGCCGACCGGCGACGCGTTCAACTCGATTGCCAAGCTTGAAGAGACGGTGCCGTCAAAGCCGCTCAATCCGATGATCAATGCAGGGGCGCTCGCTGTCACGAGCATGATTTTAGGGGACACGGCGGAACTGAAAATCTATCAGTTCCGCCAGTTTTTGGCGACGTTGCTCGACGTGCCGGTGGAGGAAATCACGTATAACGAAAAAGTCGCCCGCTCGGAATACGAGACGACCGACTTGAACCGGGCCTTGCTCTATTTCATGCGCCATCACGGGATTGTCGAGGGTGATGTCGATGAAATCATCGACGTGTACACAAAGCAGTGTGCGATTGAAATCGATTGCTTTGACTTGGCCCGCATTGGCCGAATTTTGTCGGGCAACGGGGAAGACCCGGTCACGGGCGAAGAGCTGATCCCGCGTCGCGTCGTCCGAATCGTCAAAGCGATCATGACGACGTGCGGCATGTACGATGCGTCTGGGGAATTTGCCGTCCGTGTCGGTCTCCCGGGAAAGAGCGGGGTGTCCGGGGCCATCCTTGCGACCGGTAAACACGAGCTCGGACTGAGCGATGTCGGCTTCGGGATTTTCGGACCGGCGCTCGACTCGAAAGGGAACTCAATTGCCGGGATGAAACTGCTCGAACTGCTCGTCGAACGCTACACGTCCCGCTAAAGCTGGATGGCGTCGACCGATTCGTCGAGCCGAGATTGCAGCTCGTGCACGACTTGTTCGTAATCGTCGGCCAAGGCGGCGGGCGGTGTGAAATCGCTCCAACGCAATAACAGTTGATGTCGGTCGTTCATGTCGCCAAGCTCGGTCTGGAGCCGCTTCAGTTTTTGAATTTGATCTTTTGAGGCTTTCGTCTCATAGTTCAATAAGTACTCGTTCAAATAGCGCTCTCGTTTCACGGCGAGCCTGACCTTGTGGAGCGTCTCGAGCCGGTCGGACATCTCCGTCGCATCGTGATGGGCGTCGATCCGTCGTTTGCGGTCGCTCCTCGCTTTATCGATAAATGACGAGGCGTCCTGCTTTTTGAAGGCACGGAACAACTGTCCTCCGATAAAGCGGCGAACTTGTTGGTCGAGCGATGGGGTCATCTTCTCCGTGACGCGCGTATTTAAAATCGTGCGGTCTTTGGCGCGGCTCGCTTCGACGTGATCGGCGAAAGCCTGCTCGAGCTCGGTCTCGACAGCGAGCCCTTCGAGAAGAACGTCCCCGTCACGCACTGCACCGAGCGCCTCCATCAACTGTTTCAACTGACGATACGTGGAAGGTTTCGTGTCGTACAGTTGCATGAACGTCAATAGTTTCCGAAGATGGACCCGCGCTTGGTGGATGTCTTCGCTGTTTTGGAACGTGAGCGCCTCGGTCATATAATGATTGAACGTGTTCCACGTCTCCAAAAGCTCGTATTTTAATTTCTCCGCATTCCGTTGATTCATTCTAATTTTTCCTTTCTGAAATGAGATGAGGTTGTCCATGTATCAAACACATTCACTTAATGAAAAAATTAAACTGTTCTTCACCATCTTCTTCCCGATTTTGGTGACGCAAGTGTCCTTTTACTTAATCAGCTTTTTTGACACGGTCATGTCAGGCCGTGCCGGTGCCGTCGATTTGGCAGGCGTCGGCGTCGGGTCGAGTCTATGGATGCCCGTCTATACGGGGTTAAGCGGGATTTTGCTCGCTGTCGCACCAATCGTCGCGCAGGCGCTCGGGGCACGCAACGTCCAACAGATTCAACGGACGCTGTATCAAGGTGTTTACTTAGCGATCGGGTTGAGCGTCGCGACGCTCGTTCTCGGCTTCTTTCTCGTCCCAAGCGCTGTCGACGGCATGGGGCTGAGTGAAGAAGGCAAACGGATTGCCAAAGGGTATTTGCTCGCACTCGGATTCGGAGTATTGCCGATGTTTTTGTTCAACGTGCTGCGCACACTCATGGACTCGCTCGGCAAAACACGAATTTCGATGCTGCTTATATTATTAGGGTTACCCATTAACGTCGGGTTAAACTACATCTTCATCTTTGGAAAACTTGGTGTGCCGGCATACGGCGGTGTCGGGGCCGGGATTGCCTCGGCGATCACCTACTGGTTGCTGTTCTTTATGGCGTTCGCGTTCGTCCGGAACGGAAAACCGTTCCTCGAATATCGCTTCCTGCGCTCGGTGGAACGTCTTATGTGGCCGAGACAAAAAGAGTTGCTCAAGCTCGGCACGCCGATCGGTCTCGCCATTTTTGCCGAAGTCAGCATCTTCGCGGCAGTGACATTGCTCCTTAGCGCCTATGGTGACAATATCGTCGCGGCCCACCAAGCGGCCATCAACTTCGCCTCGTTCGTCTATATGTTGCCGTTGTCGGCATCGAGCGCGCTCACCATCGTCGTCGGGTACGAACTCGGGGCAGGGCGACTCAAGGATGCGGTGCGCTATGCTAAAATCGGGATCGTACTCTGTCTGGCCGTCTCGCTCTTCTCGGGTGGTCTTTTGTTCTGGCAAAATGAACGGGTAGCCGCGATTTATACGAACGACGCGGCCGTCGTGGAACTCGCGGCCCACTTCATGATCTTCGCGGTCTTTTTCCAACTGTCGGATGCGGTCGCCGCACCGATTCAAGGGATTTTGCGTGGCTTCAAAGACGTGAACGTGACGCTCGTCTTGTCGCTTATCGCCTATTGGGTGATTGGTCTCCCGCTCGGCTATACACTCGCCGAACAGTTCGGCTTCGGACCGGATGGTTACTGGATCGGGTTGATCGCAGGTCTTGCGGCAGGCGCCGTCTTGTTGTTCATGCGTCTCATTCATATCGTCAAACGGTATGAGGGGAAACCGCTCATGAACGAGACCTCATAACCTGCAAAAGTTGACGTCACTGACGTCAACTTTTGTTGTTTTAGGCATGAATAAGTCGGGCAAAGGATTGAGGGAATCAATCCTTTTTATAAAACAAAATTGGTCTATACAACTATACTGATTTTTGTTATGATGACGATGAAGCTACTTGAGGAAAGGTGGATGACCAATCATGGTGATCATCAACGCACAGATCGTTTCGGGGGACAAGACATGGGAACGAGGATATATCCGGTTCGACGGAGCGACGATTGAGAGCGTCGGTTCGATGGATGAGTATAGAGCAGAAGGTGAGACGGAGCTCGATGTGGACGGGGCGCTTGTGACGCCGGGCATGATCGACGTTCATATCCACGGCGGGTATGACGTCGACACGATGGATGCGGATGAAGACCGATTGCGTCATCTCGCCAAGTCGATGCTCGCTGAAGGGGTGACATCATTCTTTGCGACGACGATCACGCAGTCACCGACTGCCATCACGAAGGCGCTACAATCAGCCCGGACTGTCATCGAGGCTGGAGACACGTCGCTCGTCGGCATCCATCTAGAAGGACCGTTCGTCAACGTCGATAACGCGGGGGCGCAACCGGCAGAATATATTATCGACCCCGACGCGGAGCAGTTCCGGACATGGCAACAAGAGGCCGGCGGGCACATCCGTCTCGTCACGTATGCGCCGGAACGTCCAGGGGCACGTGAACTCGAACGAGCGATGCTTGAGACCGGGGCGGTCGGGTCGACCGGGCACACGAACGCCACGTTCGCCGAGAACAAGGAAGCGAACGTCAAACATGCGACGCACTTATACAATCAGATGCGCGGACTTCACCATCGGGAGCCGGGAACGGTCGGCTATTGTTTATTGGAGCGGGACGTCATGGTCGAAATAATTCCAGACGGGATTCACAGCCGTCACGAGATGGTCGACTTCGCCTATCGCATGAAAGGGGCGGACGGGCTCGTCGTCATTACGGACGCAATGCGGGCGAAAGGGCTTCCGGACGGTCGCTATGAACTCGGAGGCCAACCGGTCATCGTTGCGGACGGGGCAGCCTGCCTTGAAGCCGGAAATTTGGCCGGTAGCGTCTTGGCGATGGACGCTGCGTTCCGAAACGTGGTCACGTTCACAGGATGCACATTACCTGAAGCGGTGAAGATGACGTCGACGAACCAAGCGCGTGAATTCAGATTGACGAACAAAGGATCGATTGCGGCCGGCTTTGATGCGGACCTCGTCATTTGGGACGATGCGCTGTCGGTCACGACAACGATTCTTCAAGGACGTATCGCTTATTCGAAGGAGGATATGGAATGAACATACTAGTTGCGAAAACACCGACAGATGCAGAAACGATCGCTTATACACTCATCACTGAACGATTGGCCGGGAAACGAGAGTTCGTGCTCGGGCTGGCGACGGGGAGCACGCCGGTCGGCATGTATCAGATGTTCAAACGTGACAAGCTTGACTGCAGTCATGTCACAAGCGTCAATTTAGATGAGTACATCGGACTCGCACCGAGTCATCCGCAAAGTTATCATCACTTCATGGAAGAGCGCCTGTTCAATGACGTCCCGTTCAAAGAGAGCCATGTGCCTCGTGGTGACGCGGAAAATCCGGAAGCGGAAGCGGCACGATACGAACAGCTCGTCCGGTCGATCGGGGTCGATCTTCAATTGCTTGGCATCGGAGAGAACGGACATATCGCCTTCAATGAGCCGGGTACCGCGCTCGATGCGAAGACGCACGTGACCGAACTGACCGAGTCGACGCGGGAAGCGAACCGTCGTTTCTTTGACACGATTGAAGAAGTGCCGACACATGCCATCACGATGGGGCTCGATACGATCATGAACGCGCGAGAAATTGTACTCGTCGCAACAGGTGCTCGTAAAGCGGAAGCCGTGCACCACATGATTGAGAGCGTACCGACGATCGAGTGGCCGGCTTCCATCTTACAGGCGCATCCAAGCGTCACCATCGTTCTCGACGCCGAAGCGGCTTCAGGATGCAGTGACGTGTTACAGGCACGTGGCAGCGAAGCGGCCGACCGATTCTTTTCCATCCGAGCTTAACGACCTGGAGACAAGTGTCTCCAGGTTTTTTTATGGCCAACTGTGGGAAATTGTATGGAAATGGATTTGTAATCAAAACGTTTTCGACAAAAGTCGAGGATTCCTCTATAATAGGTGAAGCTCATATCAATCGACCGTGAAGGAGAAACTCATGAATTCAAGAACCCAGGCTCGTAGACGTCGCAAAGGCCCGTCTGCGTTTTATAAGCTGTTCAGCGCCCTCGTATTGATCGCCGTCATCGTTGGCTCGAGCATGTATGGGACAACGTTTTATAAAGCACATAACATGTTGTCCGGTACGCAAGTGACACTTGAGGATGATCCGACCCTCGAACCGACGCGATTCGATAAAGAGGATACCGAGAGCTTCCTCGTGCTCGGGACGGACTTGTCCCCGCAGAAGAAAGCTCGTGGTGAATACGGTCGTTCAGACGTCATGATCGTCGTCATTTTGAACAAGAAGAACAAGCAGACGACGATGCTCAGCATCCCGCGTGATTCGTACGTCAACATCGATTACACGGGCTTCAACATCCCGTACGGCAAGACCGGACTCGATCAAGACAAGATCACGCATGCGTATTATTTCGGCTCAATGGATGAATCGAACCCGAATAACGGGATGCGAGTAGCGACAAACACAATTGAAGACTTGGTCGGCATCGACATCGATCACGTCGTCTCGCTCAACTTCCAAGGGTTCGTCGACTTCATCGATGCCGTCGGCGGCGTCGAAATCGATGTCCCGTTCTCGTCGGAACAGAAGAGTTATGACGCTTCCCGTGAAGTCGTCCAAGTCGAAGAAGGATTGCAACAGTTGTCAGGTGAAGAGGCACTCGCTTACGTCCGGAACCGCTATGACGACCCACGCGGTGACATCGGACGCGGACAGCGCCAGATGGAAGTGATCAACGCGGTCCTTGACCAAGCGCTCGGCACATCACTCATCAACAACTATGACAAGGTGTTGAGGGCGGTCGGTGACAACATGCAGACGACGCTCGGTCCAAACGACTATATGCGCCTGATCGAAGACGTCGGTGCCCTCAACAACACGGTCCAGTATCAGTTGACCGGTGAAGGGGCCCGTGGCAACGACGGCCATTTCTATTACTTCTTGAACGAGCCGTTACTCGAAGAAGTCCGTTATCGTGTCCAACAGGCCGATGCGGGCAATGAAGTGGAGCCGATGACCGATACAGAGCTCGAAACGTATATGTATGACCCTGCCGGCATCACGTACGAAGCACAATAAAAAATGGTTTGCCGTCCGCGGCAAACCATTTTTTTACGTCCGATCCATGGAGACGGTGAACGAGTAGGCGTCACCACGGAACAAGGAACGGCTATATTCGAACATGTCTCCGTTTTCGAGATACGTTCGTTGATCAATCAAAAGGACAGGGGCGTTCGGAGAAATCGTCAACAGCTTCGCTTCTTCCGGCCCCGCACTCCGTGCCTCGAGCGTTTGGGTCGCGTTCTTTAATCGAAGGCCGGACTGCTCGGCAAACTCATAGATTGAACCGACGGCAACCGTCTCGGTCAGTTCTGGCAACAAGGCGACCGGAATATACGCGGTCTCGAGGGCGAGCACGTTCTCATCGGCGAGACGCAACCGTCGCATCTCATAGACGGGGGTATCGAGGGACACGCTCAACTTTTGAGCGATTTTCGCTGGGGCTGGAATCGTCTGGAACGATAACAGGCGGCTGAACGGTCGCATGCCTCGATGTTTGATTTCTTCTGAGAAACTCGTCAATCCAGACAGTGCCATCGTGATTTTCTTGTTGGCGACGAACGTTCCCCGGCCTTTTTGCCGACTTAAGTAACCGGCGTTGACCAAGTTCGTGATCGCTTGTCGGACCGTCATCCGACTGACATTATAGCGCTCGGAAAACTCCCGTTCGGATGGGATCGATTCTCCGGGTTGAAGCTCGCCGGCATCTATTTGTTGCTTTAAATAGGCTTCGATTTGATAATAAATAGGTAGCGGTGATTGTTTATCAATCTGTAACATGCATATCGCTCCTGACCTCGAAAGTAAGTGTTTCTTATTATAGACCAAATTAGACTAGTTGTCTGAACATATCCTACAGAAAAGGCGGCGACAGTAATGAATTCATGGCAATTTGAAACGACGGTGACCGAGACTCGCGCCGATGCGCGCGGGACATGGATCTCGCTTGAATCCACATTATTTTATGCAGAAGGCGGGGGACAACCACCGGATGCCGGGACACTCAACGGAGAGCCCGTGCTCGATGTGCAACGGGTCGACGAGATCGTCTGGCACTTGATCGAACGTGCGCTTGAACCTGGAACGCTTGTGACCGGCATCGTCAACGACGCTGTCCGACGCGACCATTCGATTCAACATACGGCCCAGCACGTGTTGACGGCTTTGCTAGAGGATGAGTACGGTATTCAGACGCTCAGTTTCGGGATTGGGCCAGCCGAGTCTTCGCTTGAAATCGATACGGATACATTCGATTGGGATCAAATCGAGTCGCTAGAACGGGACGTGCAACGCATCATCTTTGAAAACCGTCCGGTCCATGTGCGTGAATTCCCAGCCGAAGAAGTCGAACAAGACCGTTTACGAAAAGCGACCGACCGCACCGGAACCGTCCGCATCGTCGCCATCGACGGCCTCGATTACAACGCCTGTGGCGGGACCCATGCGGATTCAACGGGTCAACTCGGAATCGTCCATGTGACCTCGATGAAGAAAGTTCGCGGTAATGTCCGTTTGACGTACGTCGCCGGTCTTCGGGCCTTGGCCGAGGTCCATTCGTCCCGGACCGCGCTACGGACGATTCATCAAACGTTGTCGACGACGAACGAGACGGTCGCCGCCCGTGTCATCGAAGAACGGAATCTTCGGCTCGAGCGGGACAAAGAAGTGAAGGCGCTCGAGGCCCGCGTCGCGAAAGCGAAAGTCGCTGCCTTCTTGCAAGAAGACAATTATGTCATCACCCACATCGGCAAGACGGAAGCAGAGACGCTCACGACGACGATCGTCGAACGGATCGCCGCGACCGGACGGATTGCCGTCGGAGCCAATCATACGGGTCAAAAGCTGTGGCTCATGCATGACGGGACACACGACATCGCCATCGGTAAGTTTTTGAAACGGACGCTCGACGACCTCGGCATCGGTCGAGGGGGCGGCAGTCACAAACAAGCGCAAGCCCGCTTCGAGTCTGTCCTCGAGTTAGAACGAGCGACAGCGGAGATTGTGAAGCGGCTACAGGAAGGAATGGTATCATGTTGAAGATTGAACACGGGAACGACTCGAAACTGATTGAACTGGCCCGGTCTGTGCGGCAAACGGTGTTTATTGGCGAACAAGGGATCGCGCCGGAACTTGAGTATGATGAACTCGACCCGGACTGTATCCATTTTGTCGGAATGGTGGACGCTGAGCCTGTCACGACGGCACGTCTGCGCCCAATCGGTGACGGGGTCGGGAAAGTCGAACGGGTCGCCACACTTGCCGCGAAACGCGGTAACGGGTATGCCAAGGAGATCATGCTCTCGATTGAATCTGTCGCGCGGGCGAGGGAGTTACACGAGCTCAAACTAGGGGCGCAACTGACGGCACTTCCGTTCTATGAACGACTCGGGTACGAGGCGTACGGCGATGAATTTTTAGATGCTGACATTCCACACCGGATGATGCACAAGGCGTGGTGACCATTGTTTGAAATTTTCCTTTTTTCTAAAAAAAGGTTGGCAAGCCGGGAAGCATTTGTTATAACTAAAACTAACAACTGACAGATAGAGGTTGCGAATGACATGAGTAAGCTTGATCGACACGGACGCATTCCGGATCGAGCCGAAAGGGGAAATTCGCCGAAGTCGACGTTCGCATGCGTACGAACGAAGGCTGGGGTAGTCGTGAATAACGCCTACACTGCCATGGATGAAATGCCATGGAGCGCTATCTACGGAACGATTCTTTAATCGTTTTTCAACTGCGCGTACAAGCGGCAGACCGTAGGGAGAGTGCTTCCTACCGGTCTGCCGCTTTTTCTGTTGGTGGACATCATGAAAGTGGGGAACCTGATGACAACCGTATTGAAATTCGGAGGCAGCTCCGTTGCCACGATTGAACAAATCCAGGCTATTGCTGAATATTTACAGACTCGGGCCGCCGCCGGTGAAAAGCTCGTCGTCGTCGTTTCCGCGATGGGGAAAACGACTGACTCACTCTTGTCACTCGCCAAACAAATCACGGAACGTCCGATGATTCGTGAACTTGACCGCTTGCTCGCGGTCGGTGAGGAGCAGACGATCAGCCTGCTCAGCATCGCTTTGAACTCTCGGGGCGTGGCCGCCATCTCGCTCACCGGACAACAAGCCGGCATCGACACGATGGGCATTCACACGAAAAGTAAAATCAAAGCGATTCGAAAAGAAGTGTTAGAAGAAAAACTTCGGACGTATGACGTCGTCATCGTCGCCGGTTTCCAAGGTGTCAACGAGTTCGGTGATGTGACGACGCTCGGACGGGGTGGGTCGGATACGACGGCCGTCGCCTTGGCCGCCGTGCTCAGCAAACGTTGTGAAATCTATACAGACGTCGCCGGGGTCTATACGGCTGACCCGCGCATCCATCCGACGGCCCGCCGATTAGATACCGTCTCGTATGACGAGATGATGGAGATGAGCGCGCTCGGGTCGAAAGTGATGGAGATGCGCAGCGTAGAGCTCGCGAAAAAATTTGATGTGAACATCTTTGTAGGGAAGACGCTTGCAAGCGAAGGAGGAACATGGATCATGGATATGACACAGGCGATGGAACAAAAAGCGGTGACGAGCGTGAGCGTCGTGAAAAACGTGCTCAGTGTCTCAATCAAACACATTCCACATTCGGTGGCAGGAGTTGCCGACATTTTCGAGAAGTTGTCACAGCGTCATGTCAATATCGATATGATCAGTCAGACGGCGTTCGATGGAGAAGTGTTCTTATCGTTCACGTGTCCGCTCGATGAAGAGGCGTTCCTCGAAGAAGCGCTCGCGGAATTGACCGAGACGTTCCCGCAAATCAAAATCGACCGTCATACCGAGCATGCGAAAATTTCGGTCGTCGGCATCGGGATGCGTGACGCGACCGGCGTCGCCGCTGAGCTGTTCGCCACATTCCGTGAGAGCGGGATCCCATTCTATCAAGTCACGACATCCGAGATCAGCATCTCGTACACGATTAACGATCAAGACGTTGAAACGGCGGTCGCAGCCATCGCCGAACGTTTCCATTTATAAGGGGGAGTCACCATGTATAACGTAGCCGTCGTCGGCGCGACCGGAGCCGTCGGTCAAAAAATGATTGAAGTCTTGACCGAATACGAGTTTCCAATCAACGAATTATTGCTTTACGCTTCAGCCCGTTCAGCCGGAAAGACCGTGAACGTGAACGGAAAAGATGTCGTCATCCGGGAACTGTCGGACACGATTTATGCCGACCCGATCGATATCGCGCTTTTCTCAGCCGGGGGGAGCCTCAGTGAACAATATGCACCTCGTCTGAGTGAGCAAGGGGTCATCGTCATCGATAACTCGAGCGCGTTCCGGATGCAAGCGGACATCCCGCTCATCGTCCCGGAAGTGAACCGAGTCGAACTGAGCCCGGACAAGACACTCATCGCCAATCCGAACTGCTCGACGATTCAATCGGTCGTCGCACTCGCACCGCTTGCGGAAGTATACGGGTTGACGCGCGTCGCTTACACATCGTATCAAGCCGTCTCCGGGTCGGGTCAAAAAGGGATTGAAGACTTGGAACGCGGAGCGCGCGGCGAGGAACCGAAAAACTATCCGTATCCGATTTACGATAACGTCTTGCCGCACATCGATGTGTTCTTAGAGAACGGTTATACGAAAGAAGAACAGAAGATGATTGAAGAGACACGCAAGATTTTAAACGCGCCGAACCTCGGTGTCACCGCAACATGTGTCCGTGTCCCGGTCCGCAACAGCCACGCCGTCTCCATCACGGTCACGCTCGACCGCGAGGCGACGCTAGCCGAAGTGAAAGCCGTGCTCGCGGACGCGCCAGGTGTCGTCCTCATGGACAACCCGGGCGAACTCGTCTATCCGACACCGCTCGATGCGAACGGGACAGACGACGTGTACGTCGGTCGTGTCCGTGTCGACGAGTCACAGCCGAACACGTTCCATCTCTGGTGTGTCGCTGATAACGTTCGAAAAGGCGCGGCAGCGAACGCCGTCCAAATCGCCCAATGCATGATTGGGCAGACTGCTACGAAATAAGGGGGAGATTATATGTTCACAGGAGTCGCAACCGCACTCGCTACACCGTTTCAAGCAGACGGTCAGCTAAATCTCACAGCGTGGGAAGCATTGATTGAAGATCAAATTAAAGAAGGTGTCAGCGGTCTCGTGATCGGGGGAACGACCGGTGAAGGCATGACCATCACGGACGACGAGTTCGAGACGCTTCTCGTCAAAGCGATTGAAGTCGCGGCCGGTCGCGCCGTTATCATCGCCGGAACCGGGTCGAACAACACGGCGCTCAGCATCCAAAAGACGAAACGGGCCGCCGAACTCGGAGCCGAGATGGCGATGGTCGTCACGCCTTATTACAACAAGTCGACGCAAGCAGGTCTGATTGCCCACTTCACAGCAATCGCCGACGCGTCACCGATTCCGCTCATGCTCTACAACGTACCGTCACGCACGGGTGTCGCCCTTGATCCGGCGACGGTTGGGGAACTCGCCGATCACCCACGCATCGCTGCGCTCAAGGAAGCGAGTGGGGATATCTCGGTGATGGCTCAAATGATGGCGCACGTGCCGGAAGGCTTCCCAGTCTATTGCGGGAACGACGATCAAATCCTTCCTTATATGGCTTGGGGCGCGCAAGGTGTCGTCTCGGTCCTCTCGAACGTCTATCCGGGTGCGACGGTCGCTTTAACCGAAGCGCTCCTCGCTGGAGATTTAGAGACGGCCCGCACATGGCAGCTCCGACTGCTCCCGGTCATCGACGAATTGTTCGCGGAAGTGAACCCGATTCCGGTCAAAGCGGCACTCAATGCACGCGGCTTCGAGTTCGGTGCACCACGTCTCCCGCTCGTCCCGATGAGCGCGACGGCCGAGGCCCGCTTGTTGTCGGCAATGGAGCAGTTCAATGAGGTGAGACAGTGAACTTACTCATTCATGGCTACGGAGCGATGGGACAGATCGTCGAAGAAGTCGCCCGGACACAAAACTTGAACGTTGCGGCCATCGTCTCACCGGCCGGAGGAGAGCATCCCGTCTCGTTGCAAGACGTCGAGGCCGACGTCGATGTCGTCATCGACTTCTCGAACCCGGCACTGTTAGATGATGTGCTCGCTTTCGGGAAAGCCAAGCAAATCCCGCTCGTCATCGCGACGACGGGTTTCTCGGAAGCGGAACTTGCCAAAATTGAAGCGGCGTCTCAGGAGATCCCGATTTTCCAGTCGTATAATACGTCTTATGGGATCGCGCTCCTGAAACAGCTGCTCGACCAACTCGTCCCGCTCACGATCGGTTATGACATCGAAGTGATTGAGGCGCACCACCGTAAAAAAGTCGACGCACCGAGCGGCACGGCAGAACTGCTCGCCCGTGCCATCGAAGCCAAACGCGATGTGACACCGGTATATGACCGGACACCGCGCCGCGAAGCGCGTGCAGCCGATGAACTCGGCATGCATTCGGTACGCGGGGGGACGATTTTTGGAGAACATACCGTCCTCTTTGCCGGAGACGACGAAATGCTTGAATTGAAACATACGGCCCTGTCCAAACGCGTCTTCGCGAACGGGGCACTCGCCGCGGCGGCAACGATTCTCGACCGCCCGGCCGGATTATACAATTTAACAAACCTATACGAGGAGGCCACTCATGTTACTCACAAACGCTTATGAAATCGCGCAATACATTAAAGATGCCAAGAAAGAAACGCCTGTCAAACTATACGTCAACGGTCAGTTGGCCGGTCTAGACATCGAAGGGGCGAAAGCATTCGGGACCGACGAATCGAAATTATTCCTCACGACGGCCGAACGCGCAGCCGCTTTCGTTGAAGCGAACGCAGCGGTCATCACAGATACGCATCTCGAATACGACCGCCGGAACAGCGCCGTGCCGATGCTCGACACGACGAAATTGAACGCGCGCATCGAACCAGGTTCGTTCATCCGGGACCACGTTCAAATCGGCAATAACGTCGTCGTCATGATGGGTGCCGTCATCAATATCGGTGCCGTCATCGGTGACGGATCGATGGTCGACATGAACGCGGTCATCGGTGCCCGTGGAACGCTCGGGAAGAACGTCCATCTTGGAGCCGGCGCGGTTGTCGCCGGTGTCCTTGAGCCACCTTCAAAAGACCCGGTCATCATCGAAGACGGCGTCATGGTCGGTGCGAACGCCGTCATCTTGGAAGGCGTCCGTGTCGGTGAAAACGCAGTCGTCGCAGCAGGGAGTGTCGTCACGCAAGACGTCCCAGCAGGAAGCGTCGTCGCCGGAACACCAGCCCGTGTCATTAAGCAAAAAGATGAAAAAACCGCAGAAAAAACACAACTTGTTGATGACTTACGCTCCCTGTAACGTATAATAGACAGAAAATATAAACAATGAATGGGAGAGTTGAACAATGGAACAGTATGGACAATGGATGTGGCAAGACGGGGCTTGGATCGAGCCGAGTGACGCGAACACGAGTATCATGACGCACGCGATTCACTACGGTAGCGGGTTCTTCGAAGGGATTCGGGCATACCACACAGAGGAAGGCCCGGCCATCTTCCGACTCCGTGAACACTTGGAGCGACTCGTTCGTTCGTGTGCATACTATCACGTCGACTTGCCGTACACGGTCGATGAGCTCGAACAAGCGACAATCGAATTGATTGAACGCAACGGCTTCGAGGCTTGTTACATCCGCCCATTCGTTTTCCTCGGCACACCTTGGCAGGCACTCATGCCGACGCAGGAAACGAAAGTACACGTCGCGATCTCGTGCTGGCCGCTCGGCGAATATTTCAGCAAGACGGTCGGGATCCGCGCGAAAGTCGCCTCGTATCGTCGTGTTTCTTCGACGATGATGCCGATGCAAGCGAAAGCGGCGGCGAACTATATGAACTCGCAACTCCTTAAAGGAGAAGCGGTGCGCGATGGATATGATGAAGCGATCGCCCTCGACATGAACGGAAACGTCAGCGAGGCGAGCGTCGCCAACATCTTCCTCGTCAAAGGAAACAAAATCTTCACACCGTCACTCGATTGCTCGGTGCTCGACGGCATCACGCGTCAAACGGTGATCGAACTCGCCCGTGAGGAAGGATTCGAGGTCATCGAACGCCACATCGGACGTGACGAACTATATGTCGCAGATGAAATCTTCTTAACGGGGACGGCGGCTGAAGTGACGAGCGTCATCGAAATCGACAACATCTCAATCGGCGGCGGCGTCCAGACGGTCGCGACGAACATGCTCGCGCGTTACCGTGAGGCTGTGACGGGACAAATTCCGACACACCGCGATTGGATCACGTTCGTCAAAGCTGGAGTCAAAGAATAAAGGAGTTTTTTGTATGGGAGTCACAATTGACTTGAATGCGATTCGCGAAAACAAACGTCGGATTGAAGCGCTTGGCCGACCGGTGTTCGCCGTCGTGAAAAACAACGCCTATAACTTAGGGATGGAGCCAGTTGTGACGACACTGTACGAAGAAGGGGTGCGTCACTTCATGGTGACGACGCTGGACGAGGCGAGCGAGGTCCGGGCATCAGCTCCGGAAGCGCGCGTCCTCGTCATGAACCCGGTCTATGACTGGGCAACCGTCCATCGTGACCATCTTGACGTCGCCATCGGTTCCTATGACTGGCTCGTCTCGCAACGGGATCAGTTGGACGGTGTCCGCCTTCATTTAAAGCTCGACGTCGGGATGAACCGATTCGGTGCCAAGACGTTCAAAGAAGCGCTGGCCATCGTCGCGTTTTGCCAAGACGAGGGGCTCGACCTCGTCGGGTTATGTACTCATTTCCCGCTCGCTGACGCCGACAAAGCGGAAATCGAACACAGTGTGCACGTGGAACGGTTCGCCGACTGGTCGAATCGTCTCATCGAACGGCATTCGTTCGACATCGTGCATGCGGCCAATAGCGCCGCGACACTACAAGCGGATCCGCGCCTCGGGCATTGCACCCATGTGCGCGTGGGAATCTTCCTTTATGGTTACTCTTCGGTCGAACCGGTCGATTGGCTCATCCCGGCGTTTCACTGGGATGCGGAAGTCGTCGCCGTCCATGACATCGAGGCCGGTGCCCACGTCGGTTACGGTACGGGCTACACGGCCGAGACGAATGAACGCATCGCTGTGCTCTCGGTCGGTTATGGCGACGGACTTATGCGAGCCCGGCGCTTCTTACCGGCCCACATCGAAGGACGGGCCTATCCGTTCATCAGCAACATCTTCATGAGCCACAGTTTTTTACGCGTCGATGACACCGTACAAGTCGGAGACGTGGTCGAGCTCTATGGCTATACGACAAAAATAGATGACGTGACCCGCACCGGGCACGCCAACAATTCAGAACAATTATGCGCACGCTCATGGCGTGTCCCGCATCGCTTTGAAGGAGGCAATGTATGTACACCACCAACCAATCAGTTTGTATGATCGAAGGCGTGTCCGTCCGTGAACTTCAAGCGACGTACGGGACACCGCTCTATATCATGAGCGAGCCTGAACTCGAGCGTCGCCTCGGCCTCGTCCGTAACGCGTTCCTCGACAAGTATCCGAACACATATGCGCTCTACGCATCAAAAGCGATGTCGATCGCGGCCGTGTACGATAAAGTGATGGCAGCGGGCTTAAGCATCGACGTCGTCTCACGCGGTGAGATGTTCGTCGCGCTCCACGCAGGTGTCCCGGCTGACCGGATACACGTCCACGGGTCGAACAAGACGGTGCAGGACATCACGTTCGCACTCGAGAACGGCATCACCCATTTCACGATTGACAATATGCGCGAAATCGGACTGTTGTCGGGCCTCGCGGTCGAACACGATGTCGACGTCGACGTCCTGCTCCGCATCGTCCCACAAGTCGTCGGAGGCGCCCATGAGGCGATTCAGACGGGTGGGGTCGACACGAAGTTCGGCTTCCCGACCCACGACGACACGTATCTCGAAGCGATCAAGGCGACGCTGCAGGCGGAACGTCTGCATTTGCAAGGCATCCACTGTCACGTCGGCTCGCAGATTCAAGAACCGACGTTGTTCATCAATACCGTCAAGACGATGGTCAACTTCATCGAGACGATCCGTCAAGAGACAGGATACACGGCCGACGTCTTGAATATCGGTGGCGGCTTCGGTGTCGCCTATCTCGAGTCGGACGACCCGCTCGACTTCGCCGACACGATGACACAAGTGATGGACACGCTCGTCGCGGAAGTGGAACGCTTCGGCTTGCCGCTCCTGAAAATTGGGATCGAACCAGGCCGTTGGCTCGTCGCCAACGCCGGTGCGACGCTCTATGAAGTCGGGACGGTGAAAGAAGTGAGCGGTGTCCGCACGTATGTCTCGGTCGACGGAGGCATGACGGATAACATTCGTCCCGCCCTCTATGATGCCGAGTATGATGTGATTGCGGCGACACGGATGGATGAACCGAAGACGATTGAAGCAAAAATCGTCGGGGCGTGTTGCGAGTCGGGAGACATCATCTCGAACCGTTCGCTCATCCCGCCGGTCGAAGCTGGCGATCTCCTCCTCGTCAAAGCGACGGGAGCGTACAATTTCTCGATGGCGAGCAACTATAACCAGATGCTCCGCCCGGCCGTCGTCTTCGTGAAAGATGGCAACCATCGTCTCGTCGTCCGCAGACAGACGCTCGAAGACTTGGTCGCCTGTGAGGTCGTTGGGCAATCGACATGATAGAACGAACGCATTCCTAACTCAGGGATGCGTTCTTTTTGTCGAAGTCATTCTCCTTCAAATGAGAAATGTTTTCAATTATGATGGAATAGATAACAGAGGGGGAAGTGACTTCAATGGAAAAGACAGCAGGACAACAGTTAATTGAGTCGCGGCGGACGATTCGGATGTTCACTGAAGAACCGATTGCGACGAAAGTACTCTATGAGTTGTTGGCATCGGCGCATCAGGCACCGTTTCATAACAAAGTTGAACCGTGGAATCTTTATTTGTTCAACGGGGATGGAAAAGACGTCTTGCTTCAGGCGCTCGAACCGGCGTTTCAAGATGGACCAGAGGCGAAGCGCGAGAAAATCGCGGGACGCATCCGGAACGCCGCAGCTTGCGTCTACGTGACGACGAAGCATTTCGAGACGGACAAAGGGAAGAAAGATGCGCTGCTCGCGACGGCGACGATGATTCAAAACTTTCATTTATTGTGTAGTGAGCAACAGATCGGCCTCGTCTGGCGGACGGGCGGTATTTTTGAGGATGCCAGGCTTCAAGAGATGATTGGGGCTGAGGGTGAGACGTTTGTCGGACTGCTCCAGCTCGGTCGTTACGAAGATGTACCGCCGACGAAGCAACGTCAATCGATTGACGCTTGCTTGACGATTTTTGAGTGAACGAAAAGGTCCGAGCGTAGGTGACTACGATCGGACCAGTATTTATAGGTCAATGCGACTGAGCCGTTCATGTGAGCGCTCAGTTTATTTTTTTAACTTGGCTGCGAGCCAGTCTTGAATGACATTCGTTGGAATCATTTTGTTCACGTTCCCTTAACTTTAGTTTCTTCCCCTTTAGTATTATCCGATTGCAATCGTTCCCAAACCTCTCGATGTGTTCCTTGCAGCGTATCGTCGAACGAATCCTCGATATGCAGGCAATAGCTTGGGTTAACGGACGAGGCGTACAAGTCTAACATGAGTTCGGCATGGTTTGGATACATTACAATTGGCCCCTTTCGACACGTCGGCTTGACTACATCCTCAGTATACAAAGGAAACATGAAGAAAAATCGGGATTATCGTTAACAATTTATGAATCTTGTTAACGCTTTCACAATCTTTGTGTCGATGTGAGTGGCTCGCATGTCGTCAAGTACTGCTCAGCCCGTTTCGCGTATTTGTTGACGGTCCGTTCCATGATGAAGCGATCCTCGTCATTGAGCGGACGGACGACTTTGGCGGGCACGCCCATGACCATGACGCCTTCCGGGATTTGCATGTTCGGTGTGACGAGTGCACCGGCTGCGATGAATGAACCTTTGCCGATTTTGGCTCCGTCGAGGACGGTCGCATGCATGCCGATGAGACACCCTTCTTCAATTTCGCATCCGTGAATCATCGCCATGTGTCCAATCGACACCCGGTCACGGATGATGGTCGGGGACCCTTCATATTGATGGACCATCGATCCGTCTTGGATATTCACGTAAGAACCAATTTGAATCGGTCCCTCATCGCCTCGAATGACCGTGTTGAACCAGACGCCGGAATGAGCGCCAATCGTGACATCGCCGATCACGTGGGATCCAGGTGCGAGAAAAACCGTCTCGTCAACTTGCGGCATCAATTTGCCTAATTTGTACTGCATAAGTGTAACCCCTTTCAAACAGATATGCTTTCATTGTCGCATAAGTTGAAAAAGAAATTGCGCCTGAAAGATTATTCTTGTTAAGATAGTAAAAATACGTAGGAAAAAGGAGACACACAGATGGAGAAACAACATTTGATCGACATCGCGGCGAAGAAAAAGAAAGCAGCGGTCGTCTTTAAAGATGTGGCGGTCATCGACGTCTACAGTCGTGAGACGATTCGCACGGATGTCGCTATCGATGCGGGATACATCATGGCCATCGGGGACGGCTACGAAGGGGAGACCGAATACCATGACCCGTCTTGGACGCTCGCACCGTCATTCATCGATGCGCATGTCCACATCGAGTCGTCGATGGTACCTCCTCACGAGTTCGCCAAAGCGGTGCTTCCGCTCGGGGTGACGACGGTCATCGCCGATCCGCACGAGATTGCGAACGTGAACGGGGCACTCGGCATCGAGTATATGCTCGCCGACGCTAAAGGGTTGCCGCTCGACGTGCGGATGATGCTCCCGAGCTGTGTGCCGGCGACGCCGTTCGAGCACGCCGGGGCGAAGCTATACGCCGAGGACTTGGCGCCGTTTTTAGGGGACCCGGGCGTCCACGGTCTCGGCGAGGTGATGGACTATCCGTCTGTCGAGTCCGGAAGTGCGGATATGTTTCAAAAAATCGCACAAACCGAACACGTCGGGAAAGTCGTCGACGGCCATGCTTCGGGCCTCGGTCCGGACCAGCTGAACGTATACCGGACGGCAGGGATCATGACCGATCACGAATGCACGACGGCCGAAGAAGCGCTCGAACGGGTCCGGCGCGGCTTTTACGTTCAAATTCGTGAAGGGTCGGTCGCGCGGAACGTGGAGAAAGTCAGCCAGGCCATCACGGAAAGCAACGCTCACCGTTTCCTGTTCTGTACGGACGATAAACACTTGGACGACCTCGTCGCCGAAGGCGGGATCGACTACAACATTCGCATGGCGATCAAACAAGGTGTCAAACCAGAAACGGCCTATGCCATCGCTAGTCTGCACGCGGCCGAGGCATACGGACTCAAAGATGTGGGTGCCGTCGCTCCGGGCAAACGAGCAAACTTTGTGATCTTGTCAGACGTCCAATCGGTAAAAATCGAAACCGTCTACGTGAACGGGGAAGTCGTCGCCAAAGAAGGCAAGGCGACGTTCGAAGCCGACGGGATTGAAGTGCCGAAACCGATGAAAGGTGAGCTCGAACTACCCGATTTGACGGCGGACTCGTTCCGTCTAGCCGTGAAAGAAGAAGCGGTCGATGTGATTCAAGTATTGCCGAACAGTCTCTTGACGAAGCGACAGCGTCTTGTCTTCACACCTGACGCGTCCGGAGCCGACCTCGCCCAAGACATTGCCACGCTCGCCGTCATCGAACGCCATCACGGGACGGGTCACATGGCCCTGGCCCCGGTGACAGGGTTTGGCTTGAAGCGGGGTGCGCTCGCGGCGACGGTCGCCCATGATAGCCACAA
This sequence comes from Exiguobacterium sp. s21, assembly GCF_018617975.1. Lineage (NCBI taxonomy): Bacteria > Bacillati > Bacillota > Bacilli > Caryophanales > Exiguobacterium > Exiguobacterium sp. s21. The sequence goes on from NZ_JACSLF010000012.1 coordinate 54,838, forward strand.
CCTCGTCATCGCCGGGGTGAGCCCGGACGACATGTTGCTCGCTGCCGAAACACTTGAAAAAGTGGGCGGTGGTGTCGTCGCGGTGTCAGAAGGGAAGGTGCTGGCGGTCTTGCCGCTCGAAATTGGAGGACTCATGACGAAACGTCCGTATGCGGAAGTGGCGGACGTGCTCGAACAGTTGAACGATGCGCTCGACGTCGTCGGCGCCCATCGTCATTTCAATCCCTATTTGACGATGTCATTCCTTGCGCTCCCGGTCATCCCGGATTTGAAGTTGACCGATATGGGACTATTCGATGTGACGACGTTCTCATTCATCGAGTCGTAAGTCAGTCTAACGTATGATTTTTGTTAAGAACGACCCGAAACCATTGAACGCTCTTGGTTAAGTTGGTATAGTTACGACAAGTTTCATCGGTACAAATGGAAAGGGGGGATATAACAGATGGAACAAGTTGCTTACAAGCGGTCATATGATGAACATGGGGATTTGATCAATTCTGTATATCGTGCCTTTCAAGACCGATGTCAAGAATTGCCCGACGAGACGCGGACGAAACGACGGTTGCGTCGTCTCGTCTTGCTGACGATTAAAGACCATACATCGTCGCATGCGGAACGATTCATCTTGTATCATTTCTTTAGTGATTTCTTTAAAGCGGTCGAGTCAGACGACCAAGCAGCGCTCGCGGTGTTAAAACAAATCATCCGAGATGAAAAAAACTATTGATTAGTCAGTACGACCTATGATAGTTTAGACGTAACTTTAAATGAATATTCGTGCTATCGATGAGGTAGAGGTGCGATGCTGATGAGTAAGTAGTCCGAGGATGACAACGGTGAAGACTACAGAAAGGCAAGATCGCCGAAGTGTAAAGTCATGTCTCTGACTTTGTGCTGGGCTGACGGGAAATACCCGTCAGACTGCCATACATATTTACGTATGGAGCGCTCCAAGTCGGCTAAGAAAGACGGAACATCCAGCGAGGGTGTCGGCTTTGTTGCCGATGCCCTCGCTTTGCGTTTTTTTAAGCATAGGGGGGCCTCATCTCTAACAAAAGAGGAGGAAATCAACATGGTAGATTATTCAACATCGGTACTCTCACTCGTACCGGCTTTACTGGCCATCATAATGGCCATCACAACACGGAAAGTCATTCCATCACTCGGTGTCGGGATTATCGCAGGGGTGCTACTGCTACACAATTTCAATCTGCTCGAATCGATTCAATATTTATGGTCTAACATCGTCGCGTTATTTTGGGCGGATGGGGCCATCAATGAATGGAACGTGCTGTTGATCGCGTTCTTGCTTTTGCTTGGCATCTTGTCGTCCATCATCCAAACGTCGGGCGGGGCCCGTGCGTTCGGAGAGTGGGCGGCCTCTAACGTCAAAACGGCTCGTGGCGCTCGCCTCGTCTCGTTCGGTCTTGGGATCTTGATTTTCATCGATGATTATTTCAACAGCCTAGCAGTCGGAAACATTAGCCGACCGCTGACGGACCGAAAAAAAGTATCACGCGCGAAACTCGCTTATACGATCGATTCGACGGCCGCACCGGTCTGTGTCATCAGCCCGCTCTCGAGTTGGGGAGCGTACATCATCGCCATCATCGCAGGAATTCTTGCGAAGTACTCAATCGACAGCTACTCGTCATTCTCAGCGTTCATCCAAATCATCCCGATGAACTTCTATGCCATCTTCGCACTTATGTTGACGGCATATGTCGCTTACACGGGACTCGCAATCGGACCGATGCGTACACATGAGCTACGTGCCCTTCAAGGTGAACTCTACGATTCATCGAAAGGCGCACCGATGGGGATGAGTGAAGATATTAAAGAACACGATGGCGGGAAAGTCCGCGACTTGATTGTCCCAATCATCGTGTTGATCATTGCCACTGTTTCAGCCATGTTGTACACAGGCGGACAAGCGCTTGCTGCCGATGGTCAAAGCTTCTCGCTTCTCGGTGCGTTCGAGTCGACAGATGTGACACGGTCACTTGTGACCGGTGCCGTCATCAGCTTGCTCGTTGCGCTCTTGCTCTTGATTGGTCGTAAAATTCCAGCTAAAGACTACGGTCATGCGACGTGGGCCGGTATCCGTGCCATGTGGCCCGCTGTACTCATCTTGCTCTTTGCCTGGACGATCATTGCCGTCATCGGAGATATGAGAACGGGTGATTACTTGGCAAGTTTCGTCACAGATTCGATTGCAGCGTCTTACTTGCCGCTCATCTTGTTCGCGATCGCTGGTCTGATGGCGTTCTCGACAGGGACGAGCTGGGGGACGTTCGGTCTCATGCTTCCAATCGGGGCAGACTTGATTATGGCCGTCGATCCGGAACTGTTGCTCCCGACACTCGCGGCGGTGCTCGCTGGTGCGGTGTTCGGTGACCACTGCTCACCGATTTCGGATACGACGATCCTCAGTTCGACGGGTGCCGGATCGCACCATATCGACCACGTGTTGACACAACTTCCATACGCGTTGATTGCGGCTGGTGTGTCAGCGGTCGGGTATTTGGTCCTCGGGATCACAGGCTCGATGTGGATCGGCTTCTTCGCGGCATTCGCGACGTTTGTCGTGGTCCTTGTCATCGCGCAAATCATTTCTAAACGCGGACGCGTGCCAGCTGATATGCGCGCTGAACGCGAAGCGTAATTCATCTAGATTAAAGGCGTGCCACCGCTCGTGGCACGCCTCTTTTTTGTATTGGCATAGGTGTCGATGCACAAACAAGCCCTGCCACAGGAGTGACAGGGCTTGCTGATTAGTTGACGTCCAACCACTTGAAGCTAGCGTCAGCTCCGAACGGATGGCGGTGCATGTTTTGAATGTTTGAGCGTTCGAGGTACGCTTCACCTTTTTGATAGATCGGTGCGATCGCGAAGTCATCTTCGAGCAAGATGCGTTCTGCTTCTTGCATCGTTTCCCAACGTTTCATTTGATCAGCTTCTTGTTTCGCGCTTTGGATCAATTTATCGTACTCGTCGTTCGAGTAGGCCATCCGGTTGAACGGACCGTCCGTTACCCACATGTCGAGGTACGTCATTGGATCCTGGTAGTCAGGGCCCCAGCCAGCAGCTGAGACGTCGTACTCACCTTTACCTTCAAGGTCAAGGAAGTTTTTGAACGGCTGTTGCTTGATGTTGAGCGTGAGGCCAGGGAGGTTCTTCTCGAGCTCACCTTTGATGTACTCGTTGACTTTCTTGAACGCTTCTTCATCACGGGAGAGGAATTCAAGTTCGATCGTTTCGACGCCAAGCTCGGCAAGACCTTTATCCCATGCCGCTTTCGCTTCGTCGACGTTGTAGCTTTGAAGGTCTGGATACTTCTCGCGGAAGTCGGCTCCGTCTTCTGTGAACGTGAAGTCTTTCGCGACGATATAGTTGGCCGGCTGTGAGCCGTCTGTCAAGATGACGTCTGTGACACCTTGCTTATCGAAGCCTTTCGCGAGCGCCTCACGAATGTTGACGTTTTGGAGTGCTTCGTTTTTCTGGTTGAAGCGAAGGAAGTTGATGCGTGCGTCGGCACGAGTCTTGAACTCTTCGCTGTCTTGGAATTGTGGTACGAATTCAGACGACAAGAGCGTGTAGTCGACTTCGCCCGATTCGAACAAGTTGACACCCGTCGCGACTTCTTTGACGACTTTGACGTTGATTGTCTCCATCTTGACGTTTTCAGCATCCCAATAGTCCGGGTTCTTTTTGTACACCCAACCTTCGTTGTCTTGCCAGCTGTCCAAGACATAAGGTCCGTTGTAGAGTGTCTTATCAACTGCTGTCGCGAACGACTCGCCTTGCTCTTCGACAAATTCTTGCTTTTGCGGCATATATGTCGGGAACCCTGTCAACCCGAGGAAGTAAGGGGCCGGTGCTTCCAATTGAACTTCGAGCGTCTTCTCATCGACCGCTTTCGCGCCGAGCGCGTCGAGTTCTTCTTCGCCTGCAAGAATTTTGTTGGCATTTTTCAAGTCTTGAAGGATGTACGCATATTCCGCGCCTGTCTCTGGGTTGAGGGCGCGCTTCCATGAATAGACGAAATCTTCGGCTGTGACCGGTGAGCCGTCTGACCAGTTCGCGTCACGCAATTTGAAGGTGTATGTAAGTCCATCTTCTGAAATCTCAACGTCTTCCGCAATTCCCGGTACCGGTTGGTTATTTTCATCCAGACGATACAGTCCCTCGAAGACGTTGTTCGTCACGATGACTGACGTCGAGTCCGTTGTGAGCGTCGGATCGAGCTGTGGTAAATCTGTCGCCGAGACGAGCGTGATTTCCTTTTTCGCATCACTTGATGAAGACCCTTCAGACGAATCTGTTGTTTCTTCTCCACCGCCACATGCTGCTGTCGCAAGCAAAGCGACACCCGATAAAGCTAACCATTTTTTGTTGCGCATTGTGTTACCTCCCGAAAATTCTGATTGTTTCGAATATATTGCAATTAAACTACAAACAAGATGAATGCACAATAAAATTTTTTAAATTATTCGAAAATATAAACATTAGTAAAATACCTATCTAAACGTCATTGGATTCAGTAGAATAAGGAAATCATCGAATGATTATACATTATCTATGTATAGTTATTCGTCAGACGTCAACTTTTTTTGGAGGGTTTGGAATGAAGGGACAATCAGCCGGAATCGGCTTTTTCGGGCTTGCTGCCATGGTCGTCGGAACGATGATCGGCGGAGGCGCATTTAACTTGCCTGGCGCGATGGCTCAAGGTGCCGGGGTCGGTTCGGTATTGATCGGTTGGACGATCACGGGCATCGGCATGGTCATGCTCGCGTTCGTGTTTCAATTTTTAGCGAATACACGTCCTGAGCTTGAAGGCGGGATTTATGCCTATGCAAAGGAAGGGTTCGGCAAGTTCGTCGGTTTCAACAGCGGGTGGGGTTATTGGATGTCCGCGTGGATCGGGACGGTGGCGAACATCACGTTGATCTTTAGCACGCTCAGTTATTTCTTCCCGATCTTTTCGGCAGAGCATCGGGCGTTTCGATTGATTATGAGCGTGATCGTGATTTGGGGGCTGTTCTGGATCATCTCGCGAGGGATGAGAGAAGCGGCACTCCTCAATATCGTCACGACAATCGCGAAGCTCGTCCCAATCTTTTTATTTATCATCCTTATCTTGTTCGCTTTCCGGATCGACACGTTCCAAATCGACTTTTGGGGTCAGTCGGGCTTCAGCTGGTCACAGGTGTTCCCGCAAGTGAAATCGACGATGCTCGTAACGTTATGGGCGTTCGTCGGCATCGAAGGAGCGGTCGTCTTATCATCACGGGCCCGTCATAAACGAGATGTCGGACGAGCGACGGTGATCGGACTGGTTGGGACACTCGTCATTTATATGATGATCTCAATCCTATCGTTCGGGGTGATGAGCCAAGAGCAACTCGCGTCACTGGCGGAACCGTCGATGGCGTATGTGCTTGAGGCGGTCGTCGGTCCCGTCGGTGCGACACTCATCAATATCGGCCTCCTCGTCTCGCTCTCAGGTGCGTTGCTCGGGTGGACGATTCTCGCGACAGAGATTTCTTATGTGGCAAGTCGCGACGGGGTGTTCCCGAAATTGTTCAATCGGCTCAATCGGAATGAAACGCCGGTGAGTGCCTTGTTCATCACGCAAGTCTTCACCCAACTCGTCACTATCATTGCACTCTTCTCCGAACAGACCTATTTGGTGCTCTCGAGCATTGCCGGGATTGCGGCCCTCGTCCCGTACTTGTTTTCCGCCTTGTTCGGTTGGAAAGAGGCACGACGCACAGGGATGCGCTCGATGCTTGTCATGTCGGGCATCGCGACCGTTTACGCGGCATGGCTCCTCTATGCGTCGGGTGTCGAATATATGCTCATCGCGATGATTCTTTACGCGCCGGGCGTGTTCGTCTTCATGCTAGCCGAACGTGAACAGGGCCGTCCGTTCCTGAGCCGTCTGCAATATATGATTGCGGTCGTCATCCTGTTGGCGGCCACGTACGGCGTCTATGGACTATGGACGGCCACGATCAGCCTATAAAAAAAGTCATCGAACGTCGTGAAGACGTCCGATGACTTTTTTATTGCTTTCCGCCCGTTAACAGGCGAACGACTTCGATTGGAGGCATTGGCTTGGCGTACAAGAAGCCTTGGAACGAATCGCAGTCAGTTTGCTTCAAATGATCGAGCATCTCTTGGTCCTCGACGCCTTCGGCGACGACGTGCAGATGTAGGCTCTTGCCGAGATGGACGATGACATCGAGCAAGTGCGACTTCGAGGCGAGCCAATCGTCTAAAAAGACTTTATCGATTTTCAGCTCGTCGACCGGGAACGACTTCAAGTATTGGAGTGAAGAGAATCCAGTTCCAAAGTCGTCAATCGACAGGCGATAGTCGAGCCGCTTGATTTGATTCATCCGGGCGATGATTTCATCCGTCTGTTGCATGACGAGACTTTCCGTGATCTCGAGAATGATGTCAGACGGGTTTAAATTGAGCTGTTGCTTGATATTTCGGAGCGTATTGATGAAGCTGTCGCTCCGGAATTGGTTCGGTGAAATGTTGACAGCCATCGACAACGGATAATCAACGAGTCGTTGCCATGCTTTCAACTGTTTAGCGGCCTCAAGGATGACCCAGTTATTAATGGGGACGATCAGCGCCATCTCCTCGGCGAGCGGGATGAACTCCGACGGCGGGATTTGACCGAGTTCATCGTGATGCCAACGGAGAAGCGCCTCGAACCCGATGAGCCGGTCGGTCTTCAACTCGAACTTTGGTTGATACTCCAAATAAAAGTGTTTTTCCTCGAGCGCTTGATAGAGCGCTTTTTCGATATGGATTTGACGTGAGAACGCGTCGTCCATGTCTTTCGTGACGAACTGAATCGTGCCGACGCCAATCCGTTTCCCTTTGAACAAGGCGCTCTCGGCACGCGTATATAGTTCTTCTAATGAAGATGTGGCCGATGGATAGAAGACACAACCGATGGAAATCGACACCATGATCGAGTGATGATAAATCCGGAACGGTCGTTGCAGTTCATGTTGCAATTGACGCAACAACTGGAACACTTCCTCTTTCGACTCTTCAAAGAACAGAAGTCCAAACAAGCCGCCCGACGGATGGAACATGACGCTCGTCTCGGGCATGAACTGAGTGGCCCGGTCTTTAATTTGGACGAGTAGTTCGTTGCCGACACGGGAGCCGAACGATTCGTTGATGATCTTAAAGCGGTCGATGTCGAACAAGGCGACATGGACCAAACCGTCCCCTTGATCGACAGTTTTCAAGACGTGGGCATATTGGCGAAGCCACCCTTTTTTATTTAACAGACCGGTCAAATCGTTATGATAGGCGAGGTAGTTGACCTCTTGCTCGAGCCGTTTTTTATCCGAAACGTCAAATCCGAAGGCGGTATATTGCACGACTTCGCCTTCTTCGCTCAAGATTGGGACGACCGTCAAATTGAGCCAGCACGTGTTCGCCGTATGACGTTCCGAGCGGATGGGCATCTCGCCGTTCCAAATACGGTCGGTCGTAAGCGCTTGAAGCACGTCCTCGGCGATCGGGTCATTCTCGAATGACGGATGGATGAGCTCGAACCAATTACGACCGATAAATTGGTGGTCGGGGGCCCCGATCAATCCGCATAACAACGGGTTGACCTCGGTGATTTCCCCATACGCGTTCGCAGCCAGATAATAAGTCGACTGCTCAATCATCGCCTGAAAATGATGGAGTAAGTTGAACTGTTCCGTGCTGATGAGCGGACTAAATCCTTTCGGTAAAAAGGCTAAAAAATAGCCGGTGAAATCGTTGATGGAAAAGGATTGTAAATAGGCGGTCGCATAGACGACCGAACCGTTTTTATGTTTGAACGGCGTCATCGCCGTCGTCGAGAACGGATATTGAAGGAGCAGTGGCGACCACGTCTCGAGCGTATGCTCTAAGTGCTGGACGACTGGGAGTGGGTAGTGAAGGACCTCGTCCCGTTCCCATCCGAAGAGCGTTTCCGCATGCTCGTTCCAAAGAAGGACGTTGCCGTCGAGGTTGATGCAACAGCATGGGACAGATAAAGCATCGATGAACTCGTCAATCGGCAAATCGCGCAATGAAGCCACAGCATTTCCTCCAATCTACATCAAATGAATCGTACTCTACGTTCAGTGTACCTTATTTTCCCAACCCGAGGAATGGGCAAGTTGGTCGTTGTCAAAAGAAAGACGGTCATCATATACTGAAGAAGTAAGATAGTTTTTTGATAAGGGGGAAATCAAATGTCAAAGACACAAGAAGTGATTGAATTGACAGAGAAGTTCGGGGCGCACAACTATCATCCACTTCCAATCGTCATCTCGGAAGCGAAAGGGATCTGGGTGACGGATCCAGAGGGGAACCGCTACATGGATATGTTGAGTGCCTATTCGGCCGTCAACCAAGGTCATTGTCATCCGAAAATCATCCAAGCGCTAAAAGATCAGGCGGATAAAATCACGCTGACGTCACGTGCGTTTTACAATGATCAACTAGGTCGTTTCTACAAAAAAGTGACAGCGCTTACAAACAAAGAGATGGTGTTGCCGATGAACACGGGTGCGGAAGCAGTCGAAACGGCTGTCAAAGCATCACGTCGCTGGGCGTATGAAGTGAAACAAATCCCAGGCCAAGCGGAAATCATCGTCTGCTCGGGCAACTTCCACGGCCGGACGATGGCGGCGGTGTCGATGTCGACAGAAGCGGAATATCAACGCGGATTCGGGCCGCTATTGCCAGGGTTTAAAGTCGTGCCGTACGGTGACATCGATGCGTTCGAGGCGGCTATCACTGAAAATACGGCGGCGTTCATTGTCGAACCGATTCAAGGCGAAGCCGGGATCGTCATCCCACCGGCTGGTTACTTGAAACGTGCCAGTGAGCTCTGCCAGCAGCATAATGTCTTGTTCGTGGCCGATGAGATTCAATCGGGGCTCGGTCGCTCAGGCAAATGGTTCGCCATCGAATGGGAAGATGTGGAGCCGGATATGTATATTCTCGGAAAAGCGCTCGGGGGCGGCGTATTCCCGGTATCATGTGTCGCAGCCAATGAGAGCGTCTTGAGCGTATTCAATCCAGGGTCGCACGGGTCGACGTTCGGCGGGAACCCGCTCGCGGCAGCCGTGTCGATCGCGTCGCTTGAAGTGTTAGAGGAAGAACAACTGCCACAACGTTCACTTGAACTCGGGACGTACTTCATGGACCGATTGAAATCGATCGACAATCCGCTCATCAAAGATGTACGTGGACGCGGTCTGTTCATCGGAATCGAATTGACAGAAGCGGCACGTCCTTATTGTGAAGCGCTCAAAGAGCGCGGTCTGCTCTGCAAAGAGACGCATGAGACGGTGATTCGTTTGGCGCCACCACTCGTCATCACGAAAGAAGAGCTCGATGAGGCGTTCGAGGCGATTTCAGCCGTGTTCGCACCAGCCGCTATTTCGTGATTGCGCATCGCTTGTTATAATGAATACAGACTTAAACACCTGTCTCGCGACGTGCTCGCGGCAGGTGTTTTTTTGAAGGGAGACGGGGCCATGCTCTATGTATACGTCGGCTTGGCGGGAGCGCTCGGTGCCTTGGCACGTTATGGGATCGGGACAGGCATCGAGACGTTTTGGATCGGTCTGTTTCCGCTCGGGACGCTGCTCATCAATTTATCAGGAAGTTTCGCGCTCGGTTGGCTGACACACTTTCTGTTTCGGTCCGGACGTCTCTCCCCGAGTGTCGTCACCGCGGTCGGGACAGGGTTCATCGGCTCGTTTACGACGTTCTCGACATTCAGTGTGGAGACGATTGAATTGTTAGAGGCTGACGCATTCGGTTCAGCTCTGCTTTATGTGACGCTCAGTCTCGGACTTGGGCTGTTCAGTTCATGGCTCGGATTTTGGTTTGGGCGGCGACGGTTCGATCGGGCTGTCATGCGAGAGGGGGGAGTACGATGACGCTTCTCGTCATCATGATCGGCGCGTTCTTCGGGGCGATGGCGCGATTCGGGGTCGGTCAGTTCGTCAAAACCCGGACGACATCGGCGTTTCCGTGGGCAACGCTCATCGTCAATGTGACTGGTTCGTTTGGACTTGGGTATTTATACGGGGCGAGTGTTCACCAAACGCTCATGCTCGGTATCGGTGTCGGCTTTCTCGGTTCGTTCACGACGTTCTCGACGTTCAAGCTCGAAGTGATGCGGTTCGTCGCCAAAGACTGGCTTCGTTTCGGGATGTATTTGCTTGCGACCTATGTACTTGGTCTGCTGGCGGCCTATCTCGGTTATCATCTGCCATGAAAAATCCCTCGGAGACTTGTTCCGAGGGATTTGCTTTATTCGCTAAGTTGCAGTTTTTCAGCACAGGATGGGCACGTGTTCTCGTAAGACTCGCACTGCTCATCCATCTGTTTCCCGCATTCTTGACACGTCTTGTCCGGTAACTTCCGATAAAATTCGACGGAAGATTCAAGTCGGCTTGCCCATTCATTCATTGTAACTGCCCCCTTTATTTAAGTAACGTAGCTGTTATGTTGTTTTTATTGTATTATAACAGCAGTGTATAAGTCAACAATAATATATAACAGATTTATAAATCGGATTTTATTAGAATGAGACTACAGAAAACGAGGTGAGACGGATGAAAGCACCCCAGTGTGAAACAATCGCCATTCAAAGTGAAGATGTGACGGTGTTACAACGGGCACTGACAGACCTAGATGCGGTTCGAGTCAGCCGATTGTTCAAGGCGTTCGCCGATCCGACCCGGCTCAAAGTGTTGTACGTCCTGACGTTAGAACGGGAACTGTGCGTCTGTGACGTGGCGGCCGTGATCGGACATTCAAACGCGACGGCGTCGCATCATTTACGGACGTTGCTCGAGCAAGGGCTTGTCAAATATCGAAAAGAAGGAAAAGTCGTCTACTACTCACTCGACGATGATCACGTCCGGCTACTCGTCGAGATCGCGATGGCCCACAGTGCCGAACAAATTGATGCGTGACAAAGAGCCAGCTGGGATTCCAGTCGGCTCTTTTTTCGGTTGTAATTGTGATGGAACAGCGTTGCGATATATTCAAATGAACGTTTGAATGTAAAGGGGCAAGATGATTATGAAACGGGATGTATTACCTGTCGAAGGGATCACATGTACGAACTGTGCCGCCAAAATCGAGAAAAGCGTGACGGGAGAGGACGGTGTCGCCGCTTGTCAAATCGATTTTGCGACAAGTCGAATGATTATCGAATGGGATGATTCGAAGGATCACACGAAGACGCTCCGCGCCATCGAAGCGACGATGGGGCGAATTGAACCGGGTGCACATTTTGTCAAAGACGAGGCGGAAGTGCCGATGTCGGGTCGCTTATTGTGGCGGTTTGGCGTCGCGTTTGCCCTGCTGCTCGTCGGTCTGTACACCGATTTGCTCTTTGTGTACGCGATTGCCTATGTGGTCGCAGGCTATAACGTCGTCTATGCCGCAATTCGCAACGTATGGCATCGGGAATGGTTTGATGAAAAATTTTTAATGTCGATTGCGACGATCGGTGCGATTGCGATTGCGGAGTATCCGGAAGCGGTCGCCGTCATGCTGTTCTACCAGCTCGGTGAATACTTCCAAGCGCGGGCCGTCCACGCCTCGCGACGGTCGATTCAATCGCTGTTGAACATGAAACCGACGATTGCGCGCGTGTTCGAAGATGGACGAGAAGTAGAAAGACGTCCTGAAGAGGTCGCAACCGGTAGCATCATCATCGTTCGAGCAGGCGAACAGATCCCGATGGACGGTCGTGTGCTGCGAGGCTCGAGCTCATTGGATACGGCGTCGCTGACAGGTGAGTCGTTACCACGCCCAATCGGTCCCGAGGAAGACGTCCTTGCGGGAATGGTCAACCTTGACGGGCGGCTCGAAATACGAGTCGAACGCCCGGCGACTGAATCGAGCCTGCAAAAAATGATTGCCCTCGTCGAACAAGCGAGCATGAACAAGGCGAGAACGGAACAGATGATCACACGGTTGGCGAAAGTATACACGCCGGTCGTCGTCGTGCTCGCGGCGGTCGTCGCATTTGTTCCACCACTGTTTGTCGGAAATCTCGAGGAATGGGTATACCGGGCCTTGATTTTCCTCGTCATCAGTTGTCCATGCGCCTTGGTGATCTCGATTCCACTCGGCTATTTCGGTGGGATTGGAGCATGTTCACGGCGGGGCATCCTAGTGAAAGGCGGCGAATATTTAGATGTGCTCGCCGAAGTCGATACGGTCGTATTCGATAAGACCGGTACGCTCACGACCGGCCGCTTTGAAGTGACCGATGTCGTGACAAACGGGGAGCTGACGACAGACGAGTTGCTTCAGCTTGCCGCCCGTGTTGAGATGGCCTCCACGCATCCGCTCGCAAAAGCAATCGTCGAGCATGCCGGTCCGGTCGCACCGTTCTCGATGATTCAAGAAGAACCGGGATACGGGTTGATGGCGATCGACGGTGAAAACCGCATTTACGTCGGCAGCGCCCGCTATATTCAAAAATTGGGTTATCCAACCCCGGCGGAGACATCGGGGACGGTCGTCCATATCGTCAAAAATGACCGTTGGCTCGGCCGAATCGAGTTGAGAGACCAAGTGAAGCCAGATGCGCAAGAAACGATTCAAGCTTTGAAGCGCTATGGTTATCAGACAGTCATGTTGACCGGGGACCGGCAAGAAGTCGCAGCCGCCGTCGGTTCGGCAATTGGAATCGATGAAGTGAGAAGCGAATTGCTTCCGCATCAAAAAGTCGCAGAAGTCGAGCGGTTGGCGACAACCGGCAAGGTCGCTTTTGTCGGTGACGGATTGAACGATGCGGCGGCGCTCGCACGGGCCGATGTCGGACTCGTGATGGGTGGCGTCGGGAGTGATGCAGCGGTCACGGCAGCCGACCTCGTGCTGATGAACGATGCTCCGCGAGACGTCGTGGCAGCGATTGAATTAAGCAAGCGGACACGGCGGATTGTTTGGCAAAACATCACGTTCGCGTTCGGTATGAAGGCGCTCTTCCTCTTGCTCGGTCTCTTCGGACTAGCCTCGATGTGGGAAGCCGTGTTTGCTGACGTCGGGGTTGCCTTGCTCGCCATCGGGAACGCCGCACGTCTCATTCATTCCAAATAAAAAGACCTCACAATGGAAATTGAGGTCGAGGGATCGTCTCATTGGAGACGGTCTTTTTTTCGTGTTTTGAAGAGGAGAAACAGCAAAACGAGCAGTGCGGCGATGAGCAAGATGGCAATCGACGTGAGGGCTTGAATCAACACATCGATTTGATTCTCGGTCGCGACGAGTTGTTTGCGGATGTCTTCATATTGTAGTTTCTTCAATGCGCGCAAATCTTCGAGGATCGTTTGGCGCTGATCGGTCATCGTCTCGGCTAGCTCGGTCGCGGCCTCGAGATCGCCGCGCTCATAAAAGACAAGCACTTCGGCGGCGCCTTGCTCCCATATTCCGTCACGGTAAAGCAAATCAATGAGTGAACTCGGCGTATGCGGATCGTTCATGATTGATGTCTTCAACTCTTCAGCCTGCTGGGACATACTATAATAAGATTCTAAAAAGCGCCGGTCTTCATAGGCGAGCAGACCACGGATTGCGTTGGCCCGTTCAATATTGAAATACATGATTTCTTCGATGTCGTCATACGATTCGAGGCGTTGATCGTGAATCGATTCGACTTGCCGCATCGTATCGCGAAGCTGAACGGCAAAACTCGTCAAGACAAGAATGGATAAGACCGATAGCGAAACGAGTAAAATCAGCCATTTTCGTTGGGACATGTCATCCCTCCTTCTGTTATCCATCGTACAATATTCGTTGATTTCACCGCAAAATATTTTTTTGGGAAAGGAAAAAACGGGTAAAGGTATAAATACATAGTAAAGCGTTTCTTGTTATCGTTTACAATGAAATGAGGAACGATTTCATTCATAAGGAGAATACACATGCCAGAGAACTCATCGTTACACAAGTTACACCAGGTCTTGAAAGAAAAACGAACGAACATGGAATACGACATTCCGTCCTTGTGGAACCGCCTGCAATTCCCTTCAGAGCCTGTCCGAGATGGCGTCGAACGGGTCAATCCTTACGATTTTTTAATCGAGACGATTGAAAAAGCGATTCTCCCGCATGCGGTCGACGGACGGGATTATCATCAGTCGGTCGCCCAAGCGGATGGATATCTTCAAACGGGCGGCGATTGGATCAAGCGTGCCTCCGTCTATTCGATGCAAGTCCGGACCTCGACGTCATGGGATCATGACGGTTCAGGTTATGTCGAGATGGAAAACTCGGTCGGGATGAAGGACACGGGAACGTTCGTCAAAACGCTCACGCTAATCCCGCACTTGCTTTATATGGGAATCGACACATTGTTCCTATTGCCGATCTCGCAACATAGCCACAAAAATAAAAAAGGCGAATTTGGTTCTCCTTACGCCGTGCAAGACTTCTTTGGAATCGATGAAGAACTGAAAGAGACGTTGACGGGAGACGGGTTGACGGTCGAAGAAGAGTTCGCCGCGTTCGTCGAGGCATGCCATATGGTCGGGATTCGGGTCGTCATCGATGTCATCCCGCGCACATGCGCCCGTGACAACCGTCTCATTCTAGAAAATCCGGAATGGTTTTATTGGATCCCGGTGACGGAACTCGACTACTATCACCCGCCGCACGTGCCCGGTATCGGAGAGAACGTAAAACCAGAGCACGCTTTCTTGCCAATGATTTACGGGTCGGAAGACGTATGGGCGCATTTGCGTCGTTTCTCGATGGCGCCGAACCTCGTTGACGCGGACAAGTGGGAGACGGTGAAGACGTACTTGCTCGAGCACCCGGAAGAGAACTTGCTCGCGGTCATCGAACGTGAGTTCGGTTTGACAACCGCTCCAGCTTTTTCGGATTGTATCAATGACCCGCAACCGCCATGGTCGGACGTCACATACTTCCGTCTGTTTCTCGATCATCCGACAGCGGCAGCGCCTTACGTCAGCGAGGCGAACTTGGCTCCTTACATTCTGTTCGATTCGATCAAGTCGAATCAATTCCGAGGCGATCAAATCAATGAGCCGCTATGGGCGATGCTCGCCGATATCATCCCGCACTACCAGCGCGAATTTGGAATCGATGGGGCCCGCATCGATATGGGTCACGCCTTACCGGTCGATTTGGCACAACGGATCCTTCAACAGCCACGTGCACTCGACGCCAACTTCAGCTTCATCGCTGAAGAATTGATTGAAATCGGAGCGTGGGCAGCGAAAGAGGCGGGCTATAACATGATTATCGGCTACGGGTTCTATAAAGAACCTCGATTCGATACGCATGAGACACACCAGTTTATTTATGACTCACGTTTCTTACCGTTGCCGGTGTTCGCGGCCGGAGAGACAGCGGACACGCGCCGCGTGGCGACACGGGACGGGGGACGGCAAGCGAGTCGCTTGCTCACTGTGTTGAACGGCTTCGTGCCGAACGGGGTCCCGATGACGAACTCGGGGCTCGAACTGTATGAGACGCAACCGATGAACACCGGGCTCGACTGCCGCCCGGAAGAAGCGTACCAACTCTTCCCGACCGATCCGTACTTTGGTAAGCTCGCCTTCTTCGACGCGTATCAGTTCCATTGGGATCACCCGGAACGAGACGAGATGATCGAACTCATGCATCAAGTGGCCGAAGTGCGTCGTCGTTGGTTGGACGTCCTCGTCAACCCGAGTCATTTCGAACCGCTCGCGATGACGTACATGGATGCGCCGTTCATCGGCCTCGCTTGGCTGCGTCCGGATACGAACGAGACGCTCCTTGTCGTTGCCAACACGAGCATGCATCATCCGCTGCAGGGGAAAGTCCCGCTCGACGGGGTGCGCCGCCGTAACTGGAACGCAAGCCGTTTCGCCGAGATGGTCTACTCACCGACGTCATGGCCGTATGCCGAGCATTCGTTCGATGAGAATTGGGACCTGTGGGTCGATTTGAAGCCGGGCGAAGTCAAAATTTATGAGATGAAATGAGCAAATGCCCCGAACCGGATACCGGTTCGGGGCATTTTAGTTACATCGTCTTCTTCATATAGTAAATAACAAACTCATCGAGTGGCATCGGTTTCGCATAGCGATAGCCTTGCATCGAATCACAGCCGATTTTCCGTAAGAAATTCTCTTGATACTCGGTCTCGACACCTTCAGCGACGAGTGCCATCCCTAGTTGTCGGGCCATGGCGACGATCGTCGCGGTGACGGTTTGATACTCCCGGTTCTCTTCGAGTTGCATCGTGAACTCGCGCGGAATCTTTAACTCGTCAATCGGATAGCGGACGAGGTAGGCGAGTGAGCTGTAGCCGGTCCCGAAGTCATCGATCGACAGTTTAATGCCGAGCGCCTTGAGTTCGAGGATCCGTGTCAACACCCGGTCGGAATGGTGGGCGGCGACGGTCTCGGTCAATTCGAAGTTGAGTCGGCTCGGTTCGATTGGAAACCGCTCAAACAAAGTCGTCAAATACTCGATTAAATGTTCATCGAACAATTGACGGACGGAGAGGTTGACCGACAATTTCGGCAAATTGATGTCTCCTTGCTCGAAGGCGTACATCAATTGGAACGTCTCATGGATCATCCAGCGACCGAGATCATGGATGTGGCCCGTCTCCTCGGCGATCGGGATGAATTGGGTCGGCGGGATGAAGACCCCATCGCGTTGCCAGCGCATGAGCGCCTCGGCCCCGATGATGGCTTTCGTCGAGGCGTCGACTTGAGGCTGAAGGTAAAGCGAGATCTCGCCTTTTTCAAGGGCGGTGTCGAGCCCTTCCATCAACAGCTTGCGTTCTTCTTTATCCGCACGCAGCTCTGGCGCGAACAGGACGGTCTCATTACGTCCCTTGTCCTTTGCCTTGTACATCGCGAGGTCTGCGTTTGAGAGCAAGTGCTTGAGCGTCGATCCGTGGTCGGGATAGCGGACGATGCCAATCGACGCATGGATCTCGACGAGCGTTCCGCCCATAAAGTAAGGCGGGCGATAGACGAAGCGTCGCAACCGTTCGACTAACATCTCATCATCATCATGTTCGGCGACGACGATGAACTCGTCACCGCCGAGCCGTCCCGCGTACTCGTTCGGCAATAAGGCACCTCTTAGTCGTTTGCCGATGTGTTGCAGCAATTCATCGCCCATATGATGGCCGAACTGGTCGTTGATCTCTTTGAAGCCGTCCAGGTCGGAGAACATGAGCGAGAATCGTCGTCCTTCGGCGATGAGCCGTTCGATTTGTTCTTGCAACGCGTAACGGTTGTGCAGTCCCGTCAAACTGTCATGATTTGCTTGATAGTAGATTTGTTCTTGTTGCACGATCATTTGGGTGATGTCTTTGACGATGGCATAAATGCCTTCGACTTCCCCGTCGATAATCATCGGGATGTTCATCAGCTGCCAAACTCGCTTCGCCCCGTCCTCGGTGACGACATCGACGTCGAGCGTACGCGGGCGACCGTTCTTCAAATCATGCAATACGGTCGCATAGGCGGACCGGTCTTTTTGTTCGATGATATCTAATATGTTGGAACCGATGAGTGTCTCTGTGTCATGACCGAGCACTGAGCTGCCGGCCTCGTTTACGGACAACACTTCACCGTGAAGGTCGAACAAGAAAATCGGTTCGGCATGATAGGCGAACAGGGACCGATACTGTTGCTCCCGAATTTCAAGCTCATGTGCTTTCGTCGTCACTGCGACTTCGAGGTCGGTATTGACGGTATGTAAACGGTGACTGATCAATGCGTTTTGTTTGGCGACGACGAACTGACGGATGAGCAGCAACAAGACGGCGTTCGCCGTCATCGAGTCGAGCACAGATGTGCCGAGCAAACGATCCGAGGCGAGCATGAACAGCATGACGATTGCGCTATAGACGACGTAGTCGAACACGGAGTCATAGACGAGGGCATCTTCTCTCGATTCATCGAACACGTAGCTGATTGAAATGATAAAGATGCTACTCACTTGAAGCAGGTGCACCAACTCATGGCCGATGCCGTTGAAGATGAGCAATTGGTTCAAAATCGAGGCAGTCGTGAAGCCGAGAATGCCGATCAACAAGAGCACACGGAACGTTTGGCCGACCGAGGTGATGCGATTCAAGTACAGGAAGCCGAGCATCATGTAGAGACTAATCAACACCATCTGTTCTTCAAACCCGTTCAAATGAGCCGCATAACGTGCTCCGTCGTTCGAATAAACGAACAGATGCAACGCCCCAATCAACAGGAAGCTGAACAAGGCGAAAATGTCGAACGTTCGCAGTTTCAATGTCCGAATTTCAATCGATTGGGTGATCACGATCAACGACATGATTAAATAAAAGAAGTTTTGGATGAACGGCATATGGTTGATTGTTGTCGATGCGCCAAAATGGTGTCCGACCAAATAAGCGATGAAGCAGACATTGCCGGCGCTAATCAGTAAATGTATGTAGCGTCGCATCCCGCGATTTTGAAACACGGCCGTCGCGCTAAAGACGGTCGCGATGAGAGTGACCGCCGTGAAATAGACGAACAAACTCGTCTCCCTCAAGGCGTAAGGGGTGAACAGAATCAATAAAAGTCCGAGAAAAAAGGTCCCGACGAGCAAAGCGGGGACTGTTTGGCGCAACGAGTGGTTGGTCAACTCATGCACCTCCTTCTGTATATGTCTAAGAGGCCCACCATTATTATCGGATTGTTCATGCGTTTGTTACACAAAAAAATCGACAGCAAGTTGCTGTCGATTAAAGTGTATACGAATGCTCTTTGAAGTTACCGACGATCGAATCGATTTCGGAGACGGTGACGAACGCTTCTGAATCAATCTCTGAGACGATTTGACGCAGTTTTGGTATTTCGTTGTTCTGGATGACGACATACAACATCTTCTTCGAGTCGTTCGAGTAACCGCCGGTCGCGTCCATAATCGTGACGCCGCGTTTCAAGTTCTGCTTGATGACGAGGTTGATTTCATCGGCTTTCTTACAGATGATGAAACACTGCTTTTGCGCCGAGAAGAACCGGTGAATCGTCAACAACGTCCGCGACCGGACGAAACTGAGGACGAGCGCATACATGACCGCTTTAATGTCGAACGTGATGAACACGAGGATATAGACGATGATATCTTGTGTCAAAAAGATTTTCGGGAGTGATAAGTTCCGGTTGTTCGTATAAATGACTTTCCCGAGAATGTCGAGTCCTCCGGTCGAAGCGCCTGCGAATAACAGCAGGGCGAGCCCGAGGCCGGAAACGATCCCACTGAACACCGAGGCGACGAGCGGGTCATCGAGCGGGGTCGGCGGGATGAGCACGGGCAACGTATCGATCAAGATAGATGATAAGACGACGACGAGCCCGGTCATGAGAATGAACCGTTTCCCCAGATATTTAATCCCGACGATAAAGAGCGGGACATTCAACACGAGTTGCGTGAATCCGATCGGTGTGCCGAACAGCTCGTTGATGATCAAGGTGATCCCGACGATGCCCCCGGTCCCGATCTCGTTTGGTTTGAGCAATAAGCCGACAAAGATCGATTGTAGAATCGTTCCGGCGATGATGAACAAAGTCGTCTCGACGGCGATTCGTTTTCTTGATTTTGCGTACATAGATGATGGCTAGGCGCCATACGCCCCCTTTGAAATAAACTCACTCAAGCGTACTCCGATGGTGAAGGAATTTCAAGCGCCGAACGATTACAATTCGTTGTGGAAGCGGTCGATATCGCTTGCGAGCTGTTCATGCACGTAATCGATGACTTGAGCGTCATCGAATAAGCCGAGTGGGGCGTCGTCCGGAATCGCATCGAATGGGGATACGAAGTATAAGACGGCCGCAACGAGGGCATGTTGTTTGTCCGGTTGCATCTCGAACTGGTGATTATAGACGGCACGCAACATGTTGAGTAACTGTTTCATTTGGAAGTAGAGCGTCAGTTCTTCTTCTCGCTCGATATTGCTAATCTCGTTCGAAGCGACGTCGACCGTCACTTTAGCGAGAGCGAGTTCGCCTTGGACCAAGAGGTCACCTAATGTTTCATTGTCGGTATAGTCCTCGGTCGCGCTCGTTAAAAAGTGTGTGTACGTTGTTTTCCAATCTGACATGTATATTCCTCCTTCTGTCTTCATCTACTAATATGCCCGTTTATGCGATTTGGTTGCAACTTTTCCGAAAATTTAAGAAAATAGAAATAAGTGAAAAAGGAGGAACTGTACATATGTCTACTGTAACCATGCCGACTGAGGCAGAATTTGCCCGCTACGCTGAGCTTGCCGTCAAAAAAGGTGTCAACATTCAGCCGGGCCAACAGCTCGAAGTCCGAGCTGATATTAGCCAAGCACCGCTCGTCCGTCAAATCGTGAAAGCAGCTTACGCAGCTGGCGCGAAACAAGTATATGTCAACTGGAGCGACGAAGAGACGACGAAAGTCCGTTACTTCAACGCCCCGGCGGATGCTTTCAAAGAATACCCGGAATGGCTCAAGGCCCGCTTTGAGCAATTGGCCGAAGAGAAGACGGCGTTCCTATCGATCGTCAGCGACGACCCGGACGCACTGAACGGCGTTGAGTCGTCACGCATCGCGGACTCGAATCGTGCTGCCGGCGTGGCGCTCGCGAAATGGCGCAAATATGTCATGAGCGACAATGTCAGCTGGTCAATCGTTGCTGGCGCTTCGGAAGCATGGGCGAAGAAAGTCTTCCCAGACCGTGAAGACGCCGTACCAGCCCTTTGGAAAGCGATTTTCGAAGCGACGCGCATGGACCAACCGGATGTCGTCGCAGCGTGGGATACGCATGACGCATCGCTCCGTGAACGCGCGACGTTACTCACGAACAAGAAGTACACGAAGCTCCATTACAAAGCACCGGGCACGGAATTGACGATCGGCTTGCCGAAGAAGCACGTCTTCCTTGGCGGCGGCGGTCCGAACATCGACGGTGTCGATTTCATCGCCAACATGCCGACCGAAGAAGTGTTCACGCTCGCCGATAAAGATTCGGTCGAAGGACACGTGTCGAGCACGAAACCGCTCAGCTATAGCGGCAACTTGATCGATGGATTCACGCTCTGGTTCGAAGGCGGGAAAGTCGTGAAGGCGGAAGCGAAACAAGGCCAACAGGCACTCGATGAGTTGTTGAACCTCGATGAAGGGGCGCGTCGTATCGGAGAAGTCGCGCTCGTGCCGGACGACTCACCAATCTCGAACTCGGGTCTCCTTTTCTATAACACGTTGTTCGACGAAAACGCATCGTGTCACTTGGCGCTCGGACGCGCGTACTCGACATGTCTCGAAGGCGGACCGCAAATGTCAGCCGAAGAGCTCGCCGAGAACGGTGCGAACGACTCGATGACACATGTCGACTTCATGATCGGCTCGGCCGAGATGAACATCGACGGCGAACTCGAAGACGGTTCACGCGAAGCCATCATGCGTGACGGCAACTGGGTCATTTAATCAAGCAAGAGACGAATCCCTTTGTGGAATTCGTCTCTTTTTTATGTCAATTCATAGAGGAAGGCGAGGGCGTTCGGTAGCCGACGCCGCCACGCGATTTCATTGTGGACGGCACCGGGCTCGACTTCATAGCGGAAGGCGATCCCTGTTCGCGCGACCGTCTCGACGAGTTTCGCGTTCGTATAGAGGTAATCCTCGGGCGTGATCGGTCCGCTCGTCTCGTTCGTCCCGATGTCCATATAGAGACGCGCCGTCACATCGGCCTGCTTCACATCCCGAATGAGGGAGTCGAGATTGGCCCAAGCGGCTGTCGAGAGCGAGCCGACGCGCCGGATGGACGGATAGGCCGTCATCATATGGAGCGAGATGACCCCGCCCATCGAGCTGCCCATCACGCCGACGTCGTCCGGGTCGGTCGCGTAGCGTTCATCAATCCACGTCTTCAACTCTTGCATGAGCCAGTCGGCGTAAGCACGCCCTTTACCCCCGAGCGTAGGCCGTGTCTTGGCGAGTTCCGGTCCAATCCGCCGGTATAGCATCTCATCCTCATAAAACGAATACTCATCGTAGCGATCGAGCCAGTCCGGGGCACTCGCGATGGCGACGACCATGAGCGGCAATTGCAAGTCCTCGATGTGGCGGTCGATTGACCAACCTTCGCCGATCGTGGCGGTCTTGCCGTCGAACACGTTTTGACCGTCGTGCATATAGAGGACCGGGATCCGCTCGTCAGCCGAAACAAAGTCGGGACGATAGACACGGACGATTCGTTTCCGTCCGCGTGTCGTCTCGGTCGGTAACGTAAAGCTGAATTGCTCAAGCATATAAAGCGCTCCTTTCCCATCAACTGTCTCCATTTTGCCGGGTGGAACCGGGGAATGCAATCCGTACAATTGACTACCTACCGTTCGTTAGGTAAGGTAGTGAGAGAGAAAGGGGACGATCTGTGATGAATACGAAACAACGAATCGAACTGGCGGCACGACGCCGGTTTGCGCTTGAAGGATATGAAGGCTTGTCGCTCGCCTCGCTTGCTGAGGATGTCGGCATCAAAAAGGCGTCGCTATACGCCCATATCGAAGGGAAAGAACAACTGTTCAAGCAAGTCGTCGAGGACATGGGGAACCGTTATGCACACATCTGGCAGGAGGCACGGGACGCTTCCGTTGACGCTGCGCCGCTCGAGCGGATCGAGGCGATCGTCGAGGCGTTGATTCGCTTCTTTGAAGAAGAGGAGACGTGGATGCTGACGAAGCGGATGTTGCTCGTCCCACCGCCCGAGTTGCGATCATTCATCGAGACGACGCTCGGTTCGGTCGAGACGGAACTGCAAGCGTTCGAGAAAGAACAGTTTCGATTGGCGATGGAGCAAGGCGCCTTACCCGAACAGTCACTCGAGGACGTGTATGACGCGTACTATTGTTTTCTAGATGGGGCGCTTCTTTCGCTCTTCACGCTTGAGACGAATCGCGTCAAACGGCAACGGGCCGCATTCACGATTTTCAAGAAAGGAGTCGGTTGGACATGAAACAA
This sequence comes from Exiguobacterium sp. s21, assembly GCF_018617975.1. Taxonomy (NCBI): domain Bacteria; kingdom Bacillati; phylum Bacillota; class Bacilli; order Caryophanales; genus Exiguobacterium; species Exiguobacterium sp. s21. Next base: position 77,884 of record NZ_JACSLF010000012.1, read on the forward strand.
GATCAACTAGCCTGGGTTTGGCTCGTGCTCGCCGGTCTGCTCGAAATCGTTTGGGCGACGACGATGAAGCTGTCGAACGGGTTCACGGTGCTCGGTCCGAGCGTGATGACGATTCTATTATTGATTGTGAGTTTTGGATTGTTGGCGATGTCGTTCCGCACCTTACCGGCCGGGACGGGGTACGCCGTCTTTACCGGCATCGGAGCCGTCGGAACGGTCATCGTCGGGGCGCTCTTGTTCGACGAGGCGCTCACCGGGATGAAGCTCGTCTTTATCATCACGCTTCTGATCGGTGTGGTCGGACTGAAACAAGTGACGGGAGGTGAGTCGGCATGAGTTGGGTATTTTTGATTGGTGCGGGTCTTGCTGAGATGATGGCCGTCTTTTGGATGGGTAAATCAAAAGGCTATCAGATTGTTAAATGGTCGATCTTGTCGGTCGGAACGTTTGCCTTAAGCTTTTATTTGTTGTCGCGTTCGCTCGAGACGCTCCCGCTCGGATTGGCGTATTCGATTTGGGTCGGGATTGGGGCGGCCGGCGGGGTCGTGCTCGGCATGCTGTACTTGAACGAATCCCGGGACCGGTGGCGTATCTTCTTCTTATTGCTTATTATCGGAAGCGTCATCGGATTGAAAGTTGTCGCGTGAGCAGGATTAGCTTCGAATAAAAACGGGAATTGAATAGTTCAGACTGTGAACGAAAGGGGCGGGGACGATGAGTCATATCAAACTGCAATCCGAGCGTCTACGACTCGAACCTTACACGATTGCTGATTTTTATTTCGTGAAATCGCTACTCCAAGATCCGCGGGTCATGCGCTTCATTAGCCCGGATGGAAAGCCGTATACGGATGAACAGACAATTGAATGGTTCGAGCGCCAGTTGGCCCGTTATCAGACGGGTCGTCAAACCGGATTGCTCAAATTGATGTCGCATGAAAATGACGAGCCGATTGGTCATGCCGGCACGTTGCTCCATGAACTCGACGGCACGATTGAACTTGAAGTCGGATATTGGTTGGCGCCGAAGCATTGGCATATGGGCTACGGACGCGAGGCAGCGGCTCGCCTTATGCGTCATGCGTTCGAAAAAGGTGAGAAAGAGATCATTTCCTTGATTCATCCGGATAACGTCCCATCGCAACGGGTCGCGAAAGCGAACGGACTGCATTGGGATCGGGATACCGAATATCAAGGCATGCTCGTCTCGGTATATGCCGGTGATTTAGAGCGGTTATGCCGCCATACGAAACGGGAAGAAATGACGCGTTGAAAAAAAGTAAAAAAGTTTAAAAAAACAGTTGCCAAGGCATTAGTTTCTTGATATATTAATAGTGTCCTTAAGCGAGGACACGACCTGATTCTGTAGCTCAGCTGGGAGAGCGCTACCTTGACAGGGTAGAGGTCGCTGGTTCGAGCCCAGTCAGAATCACTTGGGTGCCAAACCCGATGCGAAACCCATAGGAACGTGGGTTTCCGCGACGCCACTTCTTGCGAGAAGTGGCTTTTTTTTGTTTTTCTTTCAATTGACAGTCTACATAAACAGTTGGTATATTCCTCTCAATACATACAGAAACGGGGAATATTACAATGGTCTTAACCGGAACAATCGTCAACGCGGCATTGATCGTGATTGGCACATTACTTGGACTTTTATTTCACCGCATCCCCGAACGAATGAAAGAGACGGTCACCGCAGCCATCGGTCTCGCCGTCGTCTTGCTGGGGATTCAAATGGGGATGAAGAGTGAAAACTTTTTAATCGTCATCGGCAGTCTCGTCATCGGGGCGGCGCTCGGTGAATGGTGGAAGCTTGATGAGAAGTTGAACGAGGTCGGCTATCAATTGGAACGCCGACTCGGCGGTAAGAGCAAGTCGAGTATCGCCGAAGGCTTCATCACGGCGACGCTCATCTTCGTCATCGGGGCGATGGCCGTCATCGGCGCACTCGACAGTGGATTGCGCGGGGACCATGATGTCCTCTATACAAAAGGATTGATTGATGGCTTCACGGCACTCGTCCTTAGCTCGACGCTAGGGATTGGGGTCATGTTCTCGGCCGTCCCGGTTCTCTTATACCAAGGAGCAATCGCCTTGCTCGCCATCCAAATCATGAAGTTTATCCCGGAATCGCTCATGGATGACTTTATTTTAGAAATGACAGCGACCGGCGGCGTTATGATCGTCGCGATCGGTTTAAATTTGGTCGGCATCACTCGGATTCGCGTCGCGAATCTATTGCCGGGGATTTTGATGGTCGCCGTCATCGTCTCGATTTTACATATCGTCCAATAAAAAAAGTCCGAGAGACGCGATGCGTTTGATATGCTCCCCAATAGGTAGACAGATGAAATAACAAATCTGTTTATTCTATTGAGGAGTGTTTTTTTATGGCGAGAAGTCGGCATTCAATCGAACAAAAACTGAGTGCACTACGAATGATGGAAGAAGGAACATATACGTGGAAGGAAATCGAGGAGGCTCATCACGTCTCTGAGCATACCCTCCGGGTGTGGAAAGTAAAATTTGAGACCGGCGGAATCGACGCCTTGAAGGAGTCGAGGATATGGAAACTGTACACAAAGGAACAGAAAATAGCGGCCGTACGTGACTATCTCGACGGGGTCACCATGGTGGAAGTCCTCTCCAGACATCAAATCAGTAGTCGTTCGGTTCTATATCGGTGGATCAAGAAGTATACTAGTCATAGCGAGTTAACAGATTCGAGAAAAGGGATGGATCGAGCTATGACAAAAGGGAGAAAGACCACATTCGAGGAACGCATGGAGATCGTCAGGTATTGCCTGGACAATGGACGGAACTATCAACGGACGGCCGAGATATTCGCCGTGTCGTACCACCAGGTCTACGGCTGGACGAAAAAATATGACGCCGACGGCGTGCACGGGCTCGAGGACCGGCGCGGACGGACGAAGCAAGAAGAGGAACTGACCAACGAAGAGAAGCTCGAACGTCGCATCCAACAGATCGAGCGGGAGAACGAGCGCCTGCGGGCCGAGAACCTGTTCCTAAAAAAGTTAGAGGAGATCGAGAGGAGAGGTTGATCAGCCAAATCCGGCTACAATTACGTTACATGGCGATCGAGGAAATGTCGACGACCGACACGTTCCCGGTCGTGCTCCTGTGTGAAATCGCGCAGGTCTCACGGGCCGCCTACTATAAATGGTTGAAGCGTACCGTCTCGGTACGCGAGGAGGAGAACTTGGGCTTACTTGAGGACATCCGTCTCCTCTATGACCAGGTGAACGGGACCTACGGCTATCGACGGCTCACCATGACAATCAACCGCAGACGACGTCAACATGGCCTGCCGGCATACAATGAGAAGCGGATCTATCGTCTCATGCGCATCCATGAGATCCGTTCGGTCATCCGCCAGAAACGAAAACGGTACAAAAAGTCGTCCCCGCAACATGTGGCGGAGAACCTGATGAACCGGGAATTCCGTGCGTCCCGACCGGACGAGAAATGGTGCACCGACGTCACTGAGTTCAAATATGGTGCCGGGAAGAAGGCGTATCTGAGCGCGATCATCGACCTGTATGACGGCTCGATCGTCGCCTATCGCATCGGGAAATCCAACAACAACGCGCTCGTCTTCCAGACGATGATCCCAGCCATCGTGGGGCTCCGTTCAGGAGCGAGTCCGATGATCCATAGCGACCGAGGGTTCCAATATACCTCGAGAGGGTTCAAACGCATGGTAGAAGACGCGGGGCTGACCCACAGCATGTCCCGGGTCGGACGTTGTCTCGACAACGCCCCGATCGAGGGTTTTTGGGGTACCCTGAAAGTCGAGATGTACTACCTGCGTGAGTTCCAGGCCTACAGCGAACTCACATCGGCCATCGAGACCTACATATCGTTCTACAACCATGATCGTCTCCAGAAACGACTGAACGGCTTGAGCCCTGTCGAATACAGGACTCAAGCCGCCTAGGCTGGTTTTCATTATTTGCCCTGTCTACTTGACGGGGAGCAGTTCACGTTTCTCGGACTTTTTTCAATTCTTCGGTTGTTCGACTTCTTCTCTCGCACTTTCGCGAAGGGCAGAAGCCATGACGTCTGCTAAATCGCGCGAGCGAAGCACACCGACACCGCGGTCGGTCGGACCGTCTGGCGCGGCCACGTCCGCAATCAAGTCGTTCGTCGGGCGTGTCTCGTGAAGCAACAGTTCAGCCGATCCTTTCATCGCCTGGGCGACGATTTGGCGGGCCGTCGTTTCGTCAAATCCTGCTTCCGTCAAGACCGGTGTCATCGACCCGACAATCTCGTAAAAGAAAGCGGGGCTGCAACCGGCGGCGGCCATAAAGGCCGACATCGTCTTCGCATCAGTCACAGCTGTACGACCAACACGCTCAAACAAAGCCGTCGCGGTCTCGCGGACCGTATCATCGGTCTCGGATCCGAACCAGAGCCCGGTCATCCCGTTTTGATAAGCCACTGGCGTATTCGGCATCGCGCAGACGGCAGGGAGACCTGACGCCTCTTCAATTTCGCTCGGTTCAATATGAGCCGCTACGGAGACGAGGAGCGGTGTGATCCACGTCTTCGAGCTTACATATGGAAGCACTCCGTCCGGTTGCATCGCAAGGACGACAATGTCATACGCGTTGACATCCTCTTCGTCGACGATTTGCACGCCGAGCTCAGTGTGAAGTTCTGTAAGACGTGTCCGGTCACTCCGGTTCGTCATCGTGATTTGTTCAGGAGACAGACCTGAGGCTAACCATCCGCGGACGAGTGACTCGCTCATCGATCCTGCTCCTACCATTAAAATATTCATAATCGTCACCTCTTCATATAGATTCGGTCGTGTACATGTTGCCTATCATAACAAATGATGCGTCAAATAGCGCCTCTCGTGCTCAAATTGTAAAACAAAGGAAAAACGTGACACCGTCTTGTCACTGGATTGTCGCAGACGTCACGGATGACAAGTCGGACCGGTCGAGCTATCATGGCAGTAATCAATCAGGAGGCGATGAAACGTGAAACGAGTGTTAGTCCGGGGGATTCAAGGGTATCAACGCTTCATTTCTCCGTTGAAACCACCGACGTGTCGGTTTTATCCGAGTTGTTCGCATTATGGGATCGAGGCGATCGAGAAACATGGTGCACTCAAAGGTGGTTATTTGACGACGCGCCGGCTCATGCGTTGCCAACCGTTCCATTCGGGCGGGCTCGACTACGTGCCGGACGAGTTTGATTGGAAGGCGCCGTTACAACGTGAAAAACCCCCATCTCAGCGAGACGTCTAATCGACGGCTCGCTGTTTTAGATACAGCCTCTCCTTCTCTGACTTGTTTTATCACAATACTTTTGACAATCTTCTAAGTATTCTGAAAAAATAGAGATATACTCATTACATACGGGAAAAGGGGAATACAACATGGGTCAAACGTTCAGTGAACTCATCGGTACGATTTCAAACTTTGTGTGGGGACCACCATTATTGTTTTTGCTTGTGGGGACAGGCCTCTACTTGACGGTACGTCTCGGGGGAATTCAAATCACGAAGTTGCCTTACGCACTGAAGCTCGCATTCTCTAAAAATCAGGACAAGTCATCGAAAGGGGACATCAGTCACTTCCAAGCACTCATGACCGCGCTCGCGGCTACGGTCGGTACGGGGAATATCGTTGGGGTCGCGACGGCCGTCGTGCTCGGTGGGCCAGGCGCGATCGTCTGGATGTGGGTATCCGGTTTCTTCGGAATGGCGACCAAATACGCGGAAGCCGTGCTCGCGGTCAAATATCGGGTCACTGATGAGCGGGGACAAATGGCTGGGGGACCAATGTATTACTTGGAGCGCGGCTTGAAACAGCGCTGGCTCGCTGTCGCCTTCGCGGGATTCGCTTCCCTCGCGGCGTTTGGGATTGGAAACGGGGTACAGACGAATTCGGTGGCGATGGCACTCCAAACGACGTTTGATGTGCCGCTTTACGTATCCGGCATCTTGATCATGATCTTCACGGGTGCGGTCATCTTAGGTGGTGTCAAATCGATTGGACGCGTCGTCAGTTACTTCGTACCGGTCATGATCGTCTTTTATCTCGGCAGTGGATTATTGATTATGATTATGAACTATACGCTCATTCCAGATGCGATTTCACTCATCTTCAGCAGCACGTTAAGCGCCGAGGCAATTGGTGGAGGAGCGATCGGTGCGGCGATTCGTTACGGGGTGGCCCGCGGCGTCTTCTCGAACGAGGCTGGTCTTGGATCGGCCCCAATCGCGGCGGCGGCGGCCAAGACGGATATGCCAGGACGTCAGGCACTCGTCTCGATGACGCAAGTGTTCCTCGATACGCTCATCGTCTGTTCGGTCACAGGGATCACGCTCGTCATGGGCGGACAAATCGGGTCGGGGCTCGAAGGGGTCGCGTTGACGACGGCGACGTTCGAGCAATTTTTAGGGCCGGCTGGCGGATATATCGTGACAATCGGCCTCGTTATGTTCGCCTATTCGACGGTGCTCGGATGGTCGTATTATGGAGAACGTTCGATTCACTACTTGTTCGGCCAGAAATCGATTATTCCGTATCGCATCGCCTTCGTCCTCGTGGCCGGACTCGGCGCGATGACGACGAACCTTAACTTGGTCTGGGCACTTTCCGATGTGTTTAACGGTTTGATGGCCATCCCGAACTTGATTGGTCTGCTGTTCTTGTCGGGTGTCGTGATCGCCGAGACGAAACGGTTCAATCAGCAACTCGAGCTCGAAAATCGAAATCGAAAAGCATCTTAACGAAACACGCCACCGTCTTCAAGGAGACGGTGGCGTGTTTCGTTTGCGGACCTCTTCGAGTCGCGCTTGCTGGAGGTGGTCAAAGACTTTGGTGATGAAGCCGACCATGATGCCGACACCAGTAATGACGTAGCCGATCGTGAACACTTTACCGAGATCGGTCGTCGGGACGAAATCCCCATAGCCGATCGTCGTGAGCGTGACGACGCTGAAATACAAGGCGTCAAGCCAACGCATGTCCTCGAACCGTGAATAAAATAGTGTCCCCGAGACGATGGTCAGAAGGGCGAGACTGAACAACACTTGAAACTCAGCGTCTTTCAGACCGCGCCAGATTCCGCGAAACATGCGACGAAATGTCAAAATAAATGAGAGCATTCGCCCGCCTCCTTTCTTTATAGGTTTGTTCGCTAAGAACAGGGGAACATCCTCTATAGAAAAGTTGGAAAGGATGATACATCATGACACGACAGATCCCGAAAGAACAAGGGCTCGACCATAGCTTGGCATTCCTCCGGGAGGGCTACTTGTATGTCCCGAACCGCAGAAAAAGCTTTCAGTCAAACCTATTCGAAACGCGTTTGCTTGGGGAGCGAGCAATCTGTCTCGGTGGTGCCGAGGCAGCCGCTTTATTTTATGACGCGGACAAATTCGTTCGGCAAGACGCGGCACCGAAGCGGTTGCTGAAGACGTTGTTCGGGGAGGACGGGGTGCAGACGTTGGACGGTGCGGCGCATGCACATCGAAAAAAGATGTTCATGTCGCTCATGTTCCCAGGAAATATCGAGCGACTGACGAGACTTGTCAGCCGTGAATGGGAACGAGCGCTCGATGCGACCGAAGACGAAACAGTGCTCTATGATATGGCGCAAGAAGTCCTCATGCGGGCCGTTTGTGAATGGGCTGGGGTCCCGCTCGGTGAGCATGAAGTGAAACAGCGGACGGACGAGATGCGGTTGTTGTTCGAATCGGGAACGGCCCTTGGACCAAAGCACATACGTGGACGAGCGGCCCGGTCGTCGGCCGAGTCTTGGGTTCGGAAGATGGTCGAGGAAGTGCGGACGAACCGGTTGCTTCCGAACGAACAGACAGCACTGTATGAATTTTCATGGCATCGTGATGAGGCCGGGGAATTGCTTCCGGCTGATGTCGTGGCGGTCGAGGTGATCAATATTATACGACCGACCGTGGCGGTGTCGATTTACGTCTTGTTCACTGTGCTCGCGTTGCATCAGTTTCCGGAGGCTCGTGCCCGGTTGGCCTACGGCGAGACGGATTCGACATGGTTCGTCCAAGAAGTCCGGCGCTTTTATCCGTTCTTCCCGGTGACGGCTGCGCGCGTCAAACAGGACTTCGAATGGGATGGGTTTGCGTTCGAGCAAGGGACGCTCGTCTTGCTCGACTTGTATGGGACGAACCACGACCCAGCGCATTGGACCGAACCCGAACAGTTCAATCCAGACCGGTTCAAAGGTTGGACCGAGAGCCCGTTCACGTTCATCCCTCAAGGTGGCGGGGATGTGGATTTTGGGCATCGCTGCGCCGGGGAACATGTGACGATCGCCATCATGCGTGAAACGATCGACGTGTTCTTGAACCGCTATCGCTATGAGGTACCATCTCAAGACCTTAGTTATAGTTTTGTGGACTTACCGAGTTTGCCGAAAAGCGGGCTCGTGTTGAAACGGGTTGAACGCAAATGAGTCGCCGAGAGGCGACTCATTTTGTGTGCAAGGCTAACCGTTTCGTGATCGGTTGGATTGTGATGTTCGTGTCGACCATACGGTTATCCCGTTTCGGTTCGTCGGTTCGTTCGATTTGCCATGATGTGTCATGCAACTCTTTCAAGCCGAGTGCGATGTCATAGAGGGAATGGCTCGGGTTGCCGTTCAATTGATACAGTCCCGGCCCACGTTTCGTCAAAATCTCGAACAAGGCGTCCGCCGTATCTTCTAAAAACGAGCAGGACGGGTACCAGTGTGCGCTCGCGACGATTACACCTTTTCGCTTCATCTCGGTCTCGAAATAATCCATCATATTGTTCGAACCGGGACCGTCCCCGATTTGCCAACCGAGGCGGACGATTTGGGCACCAGGATTAGTCCGGGCGATGGTTTCTTCACACGCCCGTTTATAGGCACCATATTCATCTGTTGCATCGGGCGGTGTGTCCGGGGTGATTGGTCCCGTCACACTGTCGGAGAAGACGGAGACGGTGCTCGTGAAGAGGAAGGGGATTTTATATTCCCCGCATAGGCGTGCGAGCGTATCGGCCCATTCGGCGGCGCCCATGCCGATATGAAGAAAATAAGTCGGGCGGACCGATTCGATAAAGGCTCGCATCTCAGCCTCGTCAGATGTGGACACTTTCGTGCGGTCCCACGCGACCGGCTCGATGCCGTGCCGCTTTAATGTACGGGCGACGACAGGGGCGACCGTCCCGTTCATGCCTGTCAAAATTGCTTTCATTACTTATTCCTCCCTTCTGTTTGTATCATCCCACACTTCACTGTCCGACAAACCCTTTGAAAGAAGCTTTGTGCTAGACTGATGGATGGAGGCGATAAAGATGAATATTCGAAAAGCGACACCGGATGACAGCACGCAAATCGCACCGCTCGTTTACGCGGCGATTCACGAAATTGCGTATTCGTTGACCGGTACGTCAGACCAACAACAAGTACTCGAACGACTCTCGATGTGGATTGGTCAGCCCGGAAACCGCTTGAGCTATGAAAACGTTTGGGTGGCGGAAAACGAGACAGTGATGGCGGGCATTCTGATTGCCTACCATGGGGAACGGGCATCGCAGTTGGATGAACCGATCAAGGCGTGGCTCCGGACCCAAGGGCAACCGGACACGTTAGACGTCGAAACGTCAGGGGATGTGCTCTATATCGATTCGGTCGCTGTCGACTCGTCGTTCGGCGGCCGTGGGATCGGGACGAAACTGATTCAACAAGCGATTGACCATGCCCGTGAGACAGGCATCCCACAAGTCACGCTCAACGTTGACCAGACGAATCCGGCAGCCGGGCGGTTATATGAACGGCTCGGTTTCAAAAAAGTGAAAGAAATCGATATCTCCGGAGGACGGTTTGATTATATGGCGCTCGCGCTTTGACTGAACCGTCAATCGGTCAATTATCAGTCTTAAAACCGATGCAAAATGATTGCGACTCGGCTATACTAAGTGCTTGAAATGAATCAGTAGTGAAAAAGGAGATCATGTATGGAATGGAAAAATATCCTGCGCGGCATCGCGATGGGGACGAGTGACTTGATTCCCGGTGTCAGTGGTGGGACGATTGCAGTTATTTTAGGAATTTATGACCGGTTGATTGAAGCGATCAGTGGGATTTTCAGTCGACATTGGAAACAGCATATCTTGTTCTTGATTCCGCTCGGGATCGGGATGGCGGGTGCGATTTTAGGTCTTAGCCGCGTGATCGAATTTTTGTTGCTTGAATATTACGAGCCGACCCAGTTCTTTTTCATCGGGTTGATCCTCGGGATAATCCCGTTGCTCCTGTTTGAATTTCGATCACGTGCGGTCATGCGTCCGGTACATATCGTCGCCATGGTGATCGGGGCCATTCTTGTGGCGAGCATGGCTATCATTAAACCGGCAGATACGGCCATCATTACAGAACTTTCCACAAGCACGGCGATCCTGTTGTTCTTCTCAGGATGGCTCGGAAGTATGGCCATGTTGTTACCAGGGATTAGCGGCTCGTTCGTCTTGCTTCTCATCGGGGTCTATCCAACCGTCATCAGTGCGTTATCGAACTTGAATATTCTCATCATCGGTATCGTCGGTCTTGGGGTGGCGGTCGGTTTCATCGTCAGCAGTAAAGTGATCCGCTATTTGCTCGGCCATTTTCCAGGCATGACGTTTTCCGTCATTTTAGGCCTCGTCATCGGCTCGCTCGCGGTCGTATTCCCGGGTCTCCCGGACACGACGCTCATGTGGGTGCTCAGTATCCTCTCATTTGGGGCAGGCTTTATGATCGTCCGTCTGCTCGGACGCTTCTCTGTATAAAAAACATGCACGACCGTCATCGATTGACGGCGTGCATGTTTTTGGTTTATTCAGCGATTGTTGCTCAATAGATGAACGGGATCAATCTTTTACGCGATTTGGCCCACGTTCGATACGCGCCCCCGAAATGAGAGGTCAGCATCTTCTCTTCGATGTGAATTCGCCATAACAGCGCTAAACCAATCGAGAATGTGCCGAATAAGGCGATGCCCCAATGCGTGAAGTAAAGTGAAAACCCGAGTGTGATAAACAAGAGCCCTGTGTAGAGCGGGTGACGTAAATAGCGATACGGCCCCGAACTGACGAGTTCATCCTCGGGACGGACGACGACGTGACGGGTGAACTGATGGCGCAACTGCCCGATGCCCCAATAGCGGAGCGACACTCCGGCTACGTAGCAACCGAGTCCGAGCAGACGTTGGGGAAGCGTTTGACGTACATCTGTCCAGACGGATAATCCGATGGAAACCGCGAACACGATGACCATGATCAATGAAACAATGTAAAAACTGGCGTGCTCACTGGCGCCGTCGGTCGGCTCGGACCGATTTCGGTAACGCCAAATTTCATATAGCCAAGCGACTGAGATGAGAATGAAGAACCCGTCTAACCAATCCATAGCGTGCCTCCTTTCTCAGTATCTTCCACTCAATACCCGCGTCTTCCTCCCCAAAAACGCACGCTGAATGAAAAAACGTCTCGCAATGTGCGGGACGTTAAGTAGTGCTCAGCCGATTAATGCGCGTTGGCAAGCAGTGCTGCGGCGACCTGTTTGTCGTGTTTCACTTCGTTTGTCTCTTCTTTGATCAAGTGATACGTGAGACACATCGGCTTCTCGGTCCGCGGGTCGCGACCGATGATGGCATCGATGTGGAATACTTGTCTGAGGACGAGCGGACAGATGACTTCTTCGGCCGTTCCTGTCGCGAGTACTTCGCCGTCTTTCATCGCGACGATGTGATCGGCAAAGCGAGCGGCCTGATTCAAGTCGTGGAGGACCATGACGATGGTTCGTCCTTGGTCTCGATTGAGCGTCTCGAGCAGTTCGAGTACTTCGAGCTGATGGGCCAAGTCGAGATACGTCGTCGGTTCATCCAAGAAAATCAAATCGGTCTCTTGGGCGAGCGCCATCGCAATCCATACACGCTGACGTTGTCCGCCTGAGAGGGCATCGACGCTGCGGTCTTTATAGGCGAGCGTCCCGGTCACGTCAAGCGCCCAATCAATCACTTCATGATCATGTTTCGAAAGGCGGCCAAATCCGGATTGATAAGGGAACCGGCCGTAGGAGACGAGTTCTCCAACCGTCAATCCGCCGGCACCTTCTGGCGTTTGCGGCAGGATCGCCATTTTTCGGGCGATCTCTTTCGTGTTACATTTGGCGATGTCGGCTCCGTCCAAATGGACTGAACCGTTAGACGGAGAAAGAATCCGGGTCATCGCCTTCAAGAGCGTCGATTTTCCACAGCCGTTCGGTCCGATGATCGTCGTGATTTTATGGTCGGGAATCGACAAGCTCAATTGTTTTACAATCGTCTTGTCGCCATATCCGACCTCGATATCTGTCGTATGTATCCGTGACATGATGGATTCCCCTTTCCGTAGATGACGCCCGTGATAATGATTCTCAATATCGAATATACTATAGCAAGTGCCACACATCGTGTCAATGTTTGTTTGATGTCAAAATAGATTGTCGACAGACGTGTTTCAAGGTATAGTGAATGAGAATGAGAATCAATGGCGCTGGAGTTTCAAGGAAGGGTGAGGGCGATGAGCGAACAAGATGTATATGATGTAACGATTATTGGGGGCGGACCAGCCGGACTATATGCGACGTTTTATAGTGGGCTTCGTGGCATGAAGACGAAATTGATTGAGTTTCAACCACATCTCGGCGGCAAAATCCATGTCTATCCAGAGAAGATGATTTGGGACGTGGGCGGGGTCACACCGACGACCGGTGCTCGCCTTATCGAACAATTGGTGGAACAAGGCTTGACGTTTGATCCGACCGTCGTGCTCGGAGAGAAAGTCGAATCGATGACGAAGGACAACCAAGGCCATTTCGTACTCGATACGACACATGGACAGCATGTTTCCAAGACGGTCATCGTCGCGACAGGAAGCGGCATCCTACAACCACAGAAAATCGACATCAGCGGGGCAGAGCGCTTCGAGGTCTCGAATTTACACTATACGGTCAAATCGCTCATGGCGTTCAAAGGAAAGACAGTGTTGATCTCAGGGGGCGGCAACAGTGCCATCGACTGGGCCAATGAGCTCGAACCGATTGCTGAGCGCGTCATTTTAACGTACCGGAAAGAAGCGCTCAAGGGACATGAGTCACAAGTCGATAAATTGCTTTGTGGCCGTGTCGACTGTCGGTTGCATACGCAAATCGAAGACCTCATCTCTCGGGATGGGACGACGATTCATGCGGTTTCGCTCGTCGATTGCGGGACGGGGGAACGTGATCTCGTAGAAGTCGACGAAGTCGTCATCAACCATGGGTACGAGCAGGATACGGCGCTGCTCGGTGATTGCGAGTTACAAGTCGAGATGGTGGATGGTTTTTACGTGAAAGGCAATGCGAGCAGCGAGTCATCGGTGCCAGGTTTATATGCAGCGGGCGATATCTTAACGCATGAAGGGAAAGTCCATCTGATTGCCGGTGCTTTCCAAGATGCGGCCAATGCCGTCAACCGTGCAAAGACGTTCATCGATCCGGACGCCACGAAAGCGGCGATGGTGTCCTCGCACAACGAACGGTTGAAGACAAAAAACCGTGATATCATCGAGCAGGCATTACAAAAGCAGTGAGGGGCTCCCTCACTGCTTGTTTGTTGTCGGATAGTCGCACAGTTCGACGATGACGCCGCCCGAATGACGTGGGTCCATATAGATGAGACGTCGGCCTTTTGCCGTCGTCCGCAACGTGTCCTCTAAAAAGGAAATGCCGTCTCGTTTGAGCGACTCGATCGATTGAGTTAAGTCATCAACCCGGTAGGCGATATGGTGGACGCCTTTGCCTCGTGCTTTCATGAAGCGGGCGATTGGACTCGTTGGGCTCGTCGGCAACAACAGTTCAATCACATCGTCACCGACGTGGATGACGGCGATTTCCGTCTCGACGCCGACCGCTGTGTTTGTGTAGCGATCGACGAGCTTCCCTTGTAGGACGGTCGTGTAAAATGAAATCGCTTCGTCTAAATCACGGACAGCGATTCCGGTATGGTCAATGTGCATCTTGATCCCTCCTCACACTCTAGTTTGACGAAACTTGAACAAAATGTCACTTCACAACGTTTTGTCGGAATCCGATATACTGAAAGAGGGAGGGACGGCGAAATGAACGGAAAGATCACTCTTGGATTGATCAGCGCGTTCGCGCTGGTGTCATTTGTGTTTGGACTCTCACTTGCGACGTTTGTCGATTATCGGATCAATGAAGAACAAGTCGTCCTGGAACGATTGACGACACATAAAAAAATTGGTCCTGCTGAAATCTTGTCGACGGAAGTGGACTTTCATTTGAACGGTTCCAATTATGCCCTGCGTTTTACAGACGAGCCACATATCACCTATTGGTTCAGCGTGGCGGACCGCGAGATCCAATTCGATCGAATCGAATCGTTGGATCGGCGCGATACAGGACTTAGAACCGATCTTTTTGAACAGATGCCACCGCTCGCGATGGAATCGACAAACGCTGCCGAATGAAAACACGAAACGAACGAGTCCGATGAAGGACCCAGAACGTTTCGTGTTTTTTTACTGTTTACTGTACAGAAGGATAAGGGACCAATTCTTTTAAAAATGTATGAGTGCTGACAGATGTTTGGGTGGCTTTTTGTTTTAGCAGGGCGTCTCGCAAGCTTGGTTGGAGCGATGTCACGGTGACCTTGACGTCTTGAATCTTTTTTAACTTTATGAAAGATGATTGTTGGAGGAACGAGAGACCTTCTCGGGTCGTGAATGAGTCGCACGTCATGTGGAGCTCATGAATATGCAAGCGCGAGAACTCGATTCGGCTATACATCGTGCCCACGACAGCACCGTTCCGTCTCAATGAATGGAACGCACCTTGATTTCGATGACATTCGTCGATGGTTCTAGCCGAAACCGGTAAGGCGCCTGGCAAAAGACGGGCGTACTGATTGCGGGTCGATGACCATAACGCATACGTTTCCGGATGCTCAAGGCAGAGTTGCCATTGCGCGTATGTCTCTTTTTGGAACGGTAGTACAGGTAAATCATAAACGGTCGACTCAAGATGAGGTGTGAACCCGATGGCGGTGAACGAATCGAGTCGTTGAAGTGCCTTTGCGTTTTGGACATTTAAAGAGACCATCGTTTTTTGTCCGATATGCGGATGGAATTGATACAAGACGCGATCGATCAACCCACGCAATGCCGCGAAGTTTGTATAGGCTGCATCAGTCATGCGAATCTGTTGGGTGGTGGGGAGGTCACGATAATCTACGGTGATGGCGGCCATGAGCTCATTTCCTAGCCAACCGGTATACAACGAGCACTGTGGTGGAAAGCTGAACAGATTCGGGACGTGCTGAGGGGGATAAAGATTGTGGAGCAATGGTCGAAGATGGGGTGGAAGTTCACGACTTTCTTTGATGGTAAAGGTCTGCTTCATCCGAGCGGTCCTACTTTCTATATAAAATGAGATACCCTTAAATTGTAAGCGTTACCACATATAAATGCTCGTATTAAATTGATGAACATTTATTGGGAAATCAAGGGCGTATTTGTTTCAAAAAACACCCAAAAATCTTTCCGATTTGACGTGGAAATGGCTCAAGGACGAGACTCTATCTGGCTAAGACATACATAAAGAGGTTTGATGGCGGAGGATGAAACAGGGTGTGATATTTGTTAAAACGTAGAACAATCCAATTCATGTTAAATGAAAAAGACATGCTATACTGATGGGTAAGAAACGAGTCAAGGAGACGACTATGCGATACGTAATAAGTTTTTGGTTATTAGCAGTAGTGTTGATGGGTATACCGCATACGGCGCAGGCGGAAACGAATCCGATCGTTGTCCATGAGAACGTCATCGTTGACGAAGCGGTAGAACTATATGAAGGGTTTCGCTCCCCGAACGAGATGGTGTTCATTTTTGTATTGATTGTATTATTATCCGTGATTGGGCTAGGGATTATCAATGCGATTGAATAACGTGAAAACGTTCACAAAAATGCAATATCTGAATCGGAAGCGGTTTCAAATCTGATTTATACTAAACGTGTAGGAAGGAAGTTCTGCACCAACTTCCCCTCCTTTTCAGATGAACACCCCTCGTTCATATCATGTTTTGGAGTCAACCGACGCTGTCGATTGACTCCCTTTTTTGTATGATTAAAATTGGATTCGTTTTTCTTTGGCGAGTCGTCGCAATCGTTTCGTTTCATTCGCATGGCCACGACTTTCGAGCATATTCACATATACTTTGAACGGTTCTGAACGATGGGAGAAGAAAGGGATATATTCGGCGAACAACTTTTGTTCGGCTTCTGATAAATGGCCGCGCTCCACGAGTAATTCCAGCTCAAGCATCTTTAAGGCTTGATAATCGGCAAGGGCGTTCTCGTCTGTGTGGGCTTTGGCTAATGTGCGGTCGCACAACGTGGTCAAACGTTCACGGAGCAAATTCCATTCGGACGAGTTATAAGATTGATCGAGGAGTGTCGAGAGCAGGTCGACCCGAGTCGAGTCAACATCTTTTGGGACATGGAGTGCGGTGTATAAGGAACGATCGATCCAAACGGCGGTCGTGGGGGCATCAAGTTGATAATACTGAATCAGTTGGGATAACATCGTGGTTTGAGACAATTTTAACAACCGGAAAGGATCGCTCGTTGTGAAGAGCGGTTCTTCTCCCGCTGAAGACGACAGCAACAAAAACATTTCTTCGTACATCGTCCGGGCCTCGGGCTCGTCATCCGCGTAATAGGCTAAATCGCGAATGATTTTTTTCGCATGAATGTACCAATTTTTTTGGTCACGTTCACTCATCACTTGGTTCGGTACTACATATAAGTGATCATAAGCCAATTCGACAAAACGTTCAGCGAGGACGATGGTTTGTGAGAGCGAATGACGTTCGTCTGACGATTTTTGTTCTTTATATCGTGTGAACTGGCTGACCATAAAGTCGATGTCTTTCTCTTCAATCACGGTTTTAGGGATGTTTCGATACATCTCGACAATCACATCGCGAAGCGTGGCTTCGCCGTACTGTTCTAGCAACATCCGTAACTTCCCGATACGCATTAGCTCTCCCTCCTTTCAAGAGGACGTCGAACAAAGTAACTGTCCGCAGATGGGCAGACACCAATTATTATTCCTTTCCCGCTTTCGATTCAAAACAACCCTTCCGTCTCATGCTTGAGACGGATTTTTACGTTAACCGTTGTCAGAAAAACGTTTGTCGATGATAATGTAGAAAAATCTAACCATAATTGAGGTATTGCATATGAATGACGATCAACACTTATCACGTGTCGAACGCAGAAAGCGTGAGCTCGAACGGGAACGGTTGAGTGAAGAGGCTCAGCTAAACGAACAAGCTCGACACGAAACGATAGATCATCAAACAAACGAAGAGAACCCGGAAAGATGGGAGACGGGCCGGCAAGCAGAGACGACACAAGGCGAGCATCCGTTTCTAAACCGAGCGCATGAACAGTCGTCTGAACCAAAAAAGAAAGCGCGCGACGTCCGGAAACCGAAAGCGAAGTTAACTCTTCCGTTCGGCACGAAACGTAAATCAAAGCCACGTCGAGAAGAACGACGGGAACCGAGACGCCAAACACGTGAACCGGAACGAACTCACGTCAAACATGAGGCGACCGCACCGAAAGACAAACCGCGCCGCCGGAAGTGGAAAGGGAAGCTATTGCTTGTCATGTTGCTCCTCCTCATCGGAGTCGGCTATATGGCAACGCGTCCTGTCACGTTTTTAGTGATGGGAAGTGACGCCCGCGTCGGAGAATCATTATCTGGATCACGGACGGACTCTTTACAGTTGATGGAATTTGTACCACGTTCACGCACTGTTCAAAACGTCTCGATTCCGCGGGACACGTATACAGCGATTCCTTGCGAACCAGAACGAGAAGGCGATAAAATCACCCATGCGTTCGCCTATGGCGGTGCGGATTGTACGGTCGGGGCGGTAGAGGGACTGACGGAAACCTCGGTCGACGGTCAAGTCGTGATCACGTTTGAAACGTTTATGGAATTGATTGACCTCGTCGGCGGCGTCAACGTCACAGCGACCCACTCGTTCAGCGAGAAAGGCTTCAATCAAACGTATGAGTACACAGAAGGAGTGTCTTACGCCATGGACGGGGACATGGCGCTCGCCTACGCCCGTCACCGGAAGACAGACACGGACGGTGCCCGCTCGAACCGTCAAACCGAAGTCATGTCGGCCGTCGCCGATAAATTGGCCAGTCCGACGGGGTGGACGAAAATCCCGGCGACGTATCGTTTCATGAAAGACGAGATGGGACTCGAAATGAATCCGTTGCAGATGGCATCGATCGGAATGACGATGGTATTACAGCCGCAGGTGGATAAACTTCAAATCGAAGGAGAAGACGCCTACATCGATAACGTCTATTACTATCAACCGACCGAAGCGAGTGTTCAAGCCATTCGTGACGCCCTCGACTTGACGATGTGGGGAACGGTGAGATAATTTCGCGAAAAGGGTTTGATTCCGTTCCGAAAGAGGAAATTTAATCAAATGAACTACTCTTTTGAGGAGGGAAATTTGAATGAAAGTTTTAGTCATTGGAGCAACAGGAAAGATCGGTAGACGTGTATTGAAAAGTTTAGCGAAATCGCATCAAGTGACCGCTTTAATTCGTTATCCTGAACTACAGGCAGAGTATGAAAAGATGGGTGCGCGCGTGCTCACCGTCGACGTCGAGAAAGAATTGGATAAAGGGATTCACGAGGCGACATCGGGACAAGATGCCGTCATCATCGCGGCGACGGCAGGGGCAGATGGATCAAGCAAGGAAATCGAACTGCTGGACCGCAACGTCGCGATGAAAGCGATTGACGCTGCTAAAAAAGAACGTGTCCGTCACGTCGTCTTGCTCAGTGCATACGGCGCGGATCAACCGGACGCGGCACCGAAAGAACATTTCAACTTCTTGTCTGCCAATAACGCGGCCGATGAGTATATCGAACATAGCGGTTTAAACTACACGATCATTTGCCCAGTGACAATTGTAGATGGGCCAGGGAAAGGCTCGATTGAGGCATCGGAAGACTTGAGTGATGCGAATGGTGCGACGATTTCTGAAACGGACGTCGCGACGATCATCACCGCTTCGCTCGATAATCGTGGGTTGTATGGCCGTCGGATCGAAGTGAAATCCGGCAGTACCCCAATCAATGAAGCACTCGATTTTGACAGTCGTGGAGAAGTGGCGACTGGAGGCAGAACGACGCTTCGTCGACCACAACGCTAACGAAAATCTGGAGGAGAAGGTGTCCTGATGGAACGAAAATTGTATAAAGATCCGTCTGATCAAATGATTGCCGGTGTCTGTTCGGGACTAGGGAAATACCTCGGGGTCGATGTCACGTTAATGCGCATCATCTTCGTCGTCCTCGCTTTGTTCGGGGGTCCTGGTCTATTGATTTATATCGTCCTGGCCATCGTCATGAAAAAACCGCCGTCAGAGTATGAGGCGGAGCAAGAAAATCGCTTTTAACAAAACGAGCTGACCGCATTAAACTGTACCCTGAGTAGTAGACACTAAAAAAAAGTCTACTGCTCAGGGTTTTTGTGTACACTGGACTAAATCATATTGGGAGTGAA
>NZ_JACSLF010000013.1:0-82432 GCF_018617975.1 Exiguobacterium sp. s21
CGGCGACGACGGACCGTGGCAAGGAGTTCAGCGGTCACGAGCGCATCCAGGCGTCACTCGGTGTGCCGATGTATTTCGCCGACCCGTACGCATCGTGGCAACGGGGGAGCAACGAGAACGCCAACGGGATCCTCCGCGAGTTCTTCCCGAAAGGAACGGACTTCGCGCAGGTGGCGCATGACGAACTCGCGGACGCACTGACCAAGATCAACGGGCGACCAAGGAAGTGCCTGAACTGGAAAACCGCACACGAGGTCTTCACCGAGGAAGTGTTGCGCTTAATTTGACAAACCGTCGTTTTTTATAATAATCCTTCTAATTAGTAGAAGGTTTAAAACGTTTTAGTCGTAAAGCATTTAACAACACGGATATAGAGCTCAAACTCATAGCCGCTGCGGCAATGATTGGGCTTAATAATGGTCCTCCAAGGAGGAAGACGATACCCATTGCAAAAGGAATACCTGCCGTATTATAAGCAAATGCCCAGAATAAGTTTTGTTTAATATTTCGAATCGTAGACTTGCTCAATTCTACAGCTGTTGGTACATCCATCAAATCGCTTCTCATTAAGACGATATCTGCTGATTCCATTGCAACATCCGTACCTGAGCCAATGGCTATCCCTACATCTGCTTGGGCAAGCGCTGGTGCATCATTGATTCCATCTCCAACCATTGCTACTTTTCTTCCTTCATCTTGAAGTTTTTTCACTTCGGCTGCCTTATCTTCTGGTAAGACTTCACTTAATACTCGGTCAATACCAACTTGCTTAGCAATTGCTTCAGCAGTACGTTTGTTATCACCAGTAATCATGGCAACTTCAATTCCCATTTTGTGAAGTTTTTCAATCGCCTTTAAACTATTTTCTTTGACTGTATCTGCCACAGCGATAATACCTGCAATTTTATCATTTATGGTAATATACATAGGCGTTTTTCCTTGGTTAGCCAATTCATCTGATTTAGCGGCTAAATCGCCTAATGAGATATGACGATCATCCATTAATTTCCGATTCCCTAGTAACAGGTTATCA
The DNA here is from genome assembly GCF_018617975.1 of Exiguobacterium sp. s21. Lineage (NCBI taxonomy): Bacteria > Bacillati > Bacillota > Bacilli > Caryophanales > Exiguobacterium > Exiguobacterium sp. s21. Next base: position 1,034 of record NZ_JACSLF010000013.1, read on the forward strand.
CCATTAATCGTTACTTCAATACCATGACCTGGTATCGCATTAAAGCTACTCGTTTTCATCAATGCTAATCCTCTATCCTCGGCACCTTTAACTATTGCTTCGCCTAAAGGATGTTCAGAACCTTTTTCAGCTGATGCTGACAGTGATAGTAATTCTTCTTCGGAAATACCATTTGCAACAACAATGTCTGTTACCTTTGGTTTTCCTTCAGTGATTGTACCTGTTTTGTCGAATACAATCGTTTGTAGTTTGTGTGTTGTTTCAAGAGCTGTACCACTTTTAATTAATACACCGTTCTCTGCCCCTTTACCTGTTCCAATCATAATTGCTGTTGGAGTTGCTAAACCAAGGGCACATGGGCAAGCAATAACTAATACTGAGATAACGATGGTTAGTGCGAAAATTCCTGTTTGACCACCGAAGTACCATGCTAATCCCGATAGAATTGCGATTCCAATAACGATTGGAACAAAGTAACCAGAAATAATGTCGGCTAATTTGGCAATGGGAGCTTTAGATCCTTGTGCATCTTCAACAAGTTTAACAATTTGCGACAATGCAGTATCTTTCCCAACTTTGGTTGCTTCATATTGAATTGTACCGTTTTTATTGATACTTGCTCCGATAATAGTGTCACCCTTGTTTTTTTCAACTGGGATACTTTCACCTGTTAGCATTGATTCATCAACTGAAGTTGTTCCTTCAATAACAACTCCATCAACTGGCATTTTTTCACCAGGTTTAACAATGACAATATCACCGACAATAACTTCATCAATAGAAATTTCAACTTCCTGATTATTTCTTATAACCATCGCAGTTTTAGGCGCTAGGCCCATTAATTTTTTAATTGCTTCTGACGTTTTACCTTTCGTTAATGTTTCTAAATATTTCCCAAGTACAATCAGTGTTAGAATAACTGCTGCCGTTTCAAAATATAGTTCACTTGCATAACCTGTATCTCCTAAATAGATCATAACCGTTGCAAAAATACCATATAAAAATGCAGCACTTGTACCTAAAGCAATTAATGAATCCATATTTGGGTGTCCACTAAAGAGAGTTTTAAAGCCTACTTTGTAGATTTTTCTATTTACAAATACTACTGGTAATGTTAATAGTAGCTGTGTAATAGCAAAGGCTTCTGGATTCATCATTGGATCGATAAAACCTGGTAATGGTGCACCTACTAGGTGACCCATCGCTATATAAAATAATGGCACAGTGAATACTGCTGAAATCCAAAATCTGTTCCAAAGGCCTTTCATTTCTCTTTGTTTTTTCTCTCTATCTACATCAACTGAGTCCGCAGACGTAATGTCTTCATGGGCTTCATAACCTGCATTAGAAACGGCTTGTGAAATGTCTGAAATAGTAACAACGGTTGGGTCAAATGTAATATTCATTTTTTCTGTTGCCAGATTAACATTAGACGCTAATACACCATCTAGCTTACGTGTTGCTTTTTCAATTGTTTGGACACAAGATGCACAGGTCATTCCAGTAATAGCAAACGTTTTCTGTTCCGTTTCTATAACAGCTTTATACCCAGATTTATCAACAGCTTCCTGTATATCTTGCAATGAAACTAAACTTTCGTCATAACTGATATTCAATTTTTCTGTTGCTAGATTTACGTTTGATTCTTGTACTCCTGGCAACTTTTTAGTAGCTTTTTCTACCGTTTGGACACAAGATGCACAGGTCATTCCTTCAATATTTAACGTTTTCGTAGCCATAGTCTTTCACCCTTTACATTAATTTTTATTTGATAATTTCCGATTGATAACCTACTTCGCTTACCGTTGAAATTAATTTTTCTAATGTTTGAATGGAGTCATCATACTTTACCTTTGCCATTCCTTTTTTTAAATTCACTGTTGCTTTTTCAACACCATTTAGTTGTTGTAATGCAGTTTCTATCTTGTTTACGCAATGTCCACAACTCATTCCTGTTACTTTTAAAGTTACTTTTTCCATTGATATACTCTCCTTTATATTAATGATGTTTCATATGATTATGATCTTGACAGTGACATTGACCGGGAACACATTTACACTCAACCTCTTCAACAGCATCTTTTTTCTTCATTTTTATAACTTCTTCTAACATCGCAATATCGTTGTGACTCAAGGTAGCCTTTGAAATCAATTCTGTGATTGTCTTTCCTACCTCTTTATTACAAATAAGTTCAAATAGTTCAGTAGTAACACCTTTTATGCTTTCATCTTCGTTTACCGATGCGGTATAAAGGTAACGATTACCTTGCGTTTCTGTATTAAGCATCCCTTTTTTCACTAATCGTCCGATGAGTGTTTTCGTAGTTGCCGATTTCCAAACTTTCTTCTTCTCTAGGACTTGACTAATTTCTTTACTTGTAGCTTTGTTATTTGTCCATACAACACGCATCACTTCCCATTCAGCATCCGTAATTTTAGAATTTTGTTCTGTCAACAATTGCAACACCCCATTTTCGTTTACACTTGTAATCAATCTATATTTAGAGTTTACAATTGTAATCGTTAATTGTCAAATAATTTTTTTTAAATCATCCCAAATAATATTGCAGCAACTCCCAGCGTAATCGAAGTCCAATTTAAGGGTTTCTTTGGAGATGCTAACCCAATCAATCCTAGAAGTACCGCAGCACCACCAAACCAAAATGGTTCAAATAAAAACCCAATGATTGCAGCTATAATCCCGATCCACCCTAACCAATTACCTGTTCTTTTATTCATGTTTAATCGCTCCTCTTTTTTAAAAATTAATTTAGGTTGTTTGAAAATGCTACAATCCACCTTTCCACTTTTCGTTTACATTTGTAATCAATTTATGTTTTTTTGTTTACAACTGTAATCAATATTTGTCAACAGTTTATTCTTTTATTTTTTCATTAAACCCATATTCACCTTACATATGAATTTTTTGTATAATCCCTGGTCAAAAGGCATGATGTTAATAGAGTCCGGTTACTCATAACTATTTTCTTCCCATACAATAGTGACAACCTCAATAAAACTCACATTATGGTTTTATTCAAAGTATTTTCCCCATATCATGTTTAGACATTTATATTGCTTTTAGTATAAGCATAAGTAAAATGATAGAACTCTTCATATAATTGTCACATTTAGGTAGTTAATAATTGGGTTTTCAATGTGTGATGAATTATAAAATTAAGTGCAACACCCAAATGCAACACCCAAAAGTGAACACAAAAAAAGCCCACAGCGACGTCCTCGTGTAGAATGAAGTCACCACAACAAACATTCAGACGGAGGAATCGCTATGAGCTACACCCATCTTACCACAACGGAACGCGTGAAAATAGAGACGTATCTGGAGCTCGGAATGTCCATCCGGTCCATCGCGAGACGGCTCGGACGACAGCCATCGACCGTCTCGCGGGAGATCAGACGAAACTTGACGACACGATGCGCCGGACGATCGTCGAGAAGCTGCGTGCGACCTGGTCCCCGGAACAGATCGTCGGCCGTCTCTACACAGGAAACATTGCCTTCTCCACCATCTACCGTTGGATCTATGCGGGACGGATCGACGTGCCCCTGGCCGTGCTCCGTCAGAAGGGGAAACGTCAAAAGCCGACCGAGACGCGCGGGCGCATCAACATCGGACTCTCCATCTCACAACGGCCGCCCGAGGTCAGGGGGCGCCGGACGTTCGGGCATTGGGAGCTCGACACCGTCGTCTCCGGACGAGGGAAGTCGAAGGCGTGCGTCGCGACGTTCATCGAGCGGAAGAGCCGGTTCTATCTCGCCCTGCCGATCGCGGACCGCACCGCGGCCTCGATGGAGGGGGCGATCCATGCGGTGCACGGCGCCTTCCCGGAGGGCACGTTCAGGACGGCGACGACGGACCGGGGCAAGGAGTTCAGCTGCCACGAGAACGCCAACGGCCTCCTGCGCGAGTTCTTCCCGAAAGGATCGGACTTCGCGACGGTCGGCCAAGGAGAGATCGTGGACGCGCTCGCCAAGATCAACGGGCGGCCGAGGAAATGTCTCGGCTGGAAGACCGCACACGAGGCCTTCGCGGAGGAAGTGTTGCGCTTAATTTGACAAACCGTCCAGAGTAATTAGCTTAGTTAATAGGGGTGTTTTGCTAATGAATTATGCAGTTGACACAAGTTTATGTCATCTTGGTAAAATAAGTGCCAAATAAGTAGCCATTTCTCTTTCTTTTTGTAGATAAACATTGTTAAATCAACAAAAATTAGCAATCCATTTTATATGCTAATTGGATTGCTAAAATGTTTGTTATTTTATGTTTTGTACTATTAAACTTAACACGTTAATGATGGCACGCTACTCTGCTTATATTTATTTAGTATGAAGTAACAATTGATCTAAATCCATTATTTTAATTTTCTTTTTCGGTAACTGTTTAATCAATCCAAGTTCTTCTAGAGTAGTAAATTTACGGCTGATTGTTTCTGGTGTGGTACCAAGATACGAGGCTAAATCCTTTTTGGACATTGGTAAGATAATCGTTGGACTATTGCCACTTCCCTTTTCAATATTCTCAGCTAAAAAGGATATAATGCGGGTTTCTACATTTTCAATCGCTACTTGTGTGGTTTGTTTTTCAGAATCCTTTAAACGCATCGTTACTTCTGACAGTATTTTTAATGAGATCTGCGGATATTCCACCAAATACTTCTGTAAATCACCTCGTTTAATTAAACAAATAGATGTATTTTGTAGTGCTTCCGCATAATTCTCATGAATACTTCCAGGTTGGAAAATGGCGACTTCACCTGTAAAATCACCAGGATTTAAAATGCGAACAAGTTGTTCTTTTCCAGAATCCGATAAGCGGTAAATCCGAGCCTTACCTGAATTGATAATATATAAGGTATCATCTTCCTCATCTGCACGGAATAACATTTCCCCTTTTTTAAGATGAAGTGTCTTGGCAGATTCCGCAATCAAATCCATTTGTGAGTCTTCCAAATGGTTGAAAATGGGGACAATACGAATACATTCTGCATGTCCATGTTGGTGATGACAACATTGGTTTTGTTCCAAAATAACCTCTTCCTTTTATAAAAAGCCTAAGAGGGCATCCTAGGCTTCCTTTCTATTCACTCGATTAAGCAGGTTTTACCTTTGATTTGACAACAGGATATCCTAAGTCTTCAATTGCCTTTTCGATATCGTTAATAGCGACTGCTTCTGAATCAAAATCTACTTTTACTTTACTTGCATTGAACATTACTTTCAAGCTATCTTGATTCACACCGTTTATTCCTTTCACCGCATTTTCAATCTTTTGGAGACAAGATGGGCAAGATAAGGTTTCTAATTGAATCGTTGCTTTTTGCATAAATCATTTCCCCCTTCATTTTTTAACGACCGTAAACCAATCTATTCTTTTGTTTTTGAGTTACTTTAAGCCTGATATGCTTTATCTACTTCTGATAACATCTCGAATGTGCCTCCATACGTTTCACATACATCTCCAGGAATGGTGTAGTTGTCTGTGATTTTTCGTAATTGAGCAAATTCAGCATCTAAGTCAGGTTTGTTCGTACCTGCGTCTTTTACTTTTCCACTAATTGTTTCAAACAATTCACGTACTTCAAAGGCTTCTGGGTGATTCTTACCATGGGCCCGTGTAATTGCAGTGGTGTATAAATCCAGCTTTTCAAAATGGTTTGTTATTACTTCGTTAAATGTCTGTTCAGACATTATTCGTTCCCTCTTTCTTGTGGTTTTTTGGTCTTAGGCCGATTTTACTTTTGATTTGACGACTGGATATCCTAAGTCTTCAATGGCTTTTTCGATGTCGTTAATGGTGATCGTTTCTGAATCAAAATCTACTTTTACTTTACTGGCATTAAATAATACTTTTAAGCTATCATGATTAACCCCGTTTAATCCTTTCACCGCATTTTCAATCTTTTGCATACAAGATGGACAAGATAATGTTTCTAATTGAATAATTGCTTTTTGCATGAATTATTTCTCCTTTCATCTTATCTTTTATTTTTTTGTTTTCCCTCTTCTTCTTTACAATTTAAGTATAGTTCAGGTTCAACGAAATGAATTTGATGCAAATCAAGTTTTAAGAAAAAGTAGGGGAGTATTTTGTTCTTCCTACCTGAATACTTCCCCTTTATCATTCATCAAGACTGCTTTCTATTAAAATTATTCTCTCAAACGGTATCGAAGCAATCTCATACCATTCAAGATGACTACTAAGATACTTGCTTCGTGAACCAACATCCCGATTGACATATTCATCCATTCACCAAATAGTAGGCTGGCAAGTAAGACTAATACCACACCAACTGCTATGGTAATGTTCTGTTTCATGTTTCTTGAAGTTGATTTTGTTAAGCCTAATGCGTGTGGTAAACGACTAAAGTCAGAATTCATTAAAACAACATCGGATGTTTCAATTGCAACATCTGTTCCACTTCCCATGGCAATTCCGATATCTGCTAAGGCTAGTGAAGGACTATCATTCACTCCGTCACCGACAAAGGCAATGATCCCGCCTTCTGCTTGCATTTTTTCGATATAAGCAGATTTTCCTTCCGGTAGCATATGACCATGTGCTTCTGTTAACCCAAGTTCTCGAGCAACTAAATCTACGGTTCCTTGGTTGTCCCCAGAAAGAACGACAAGGTTTTTGACCCCTAGTTTTTTCAGTTTTTGAAGATCTTTTTTAACACCTGGGCGGATTTGATCCCGAATACCCATCAGAACGTTTAATTCTCCGTCGACCGCAGTTAACACAAGAGAATTTCCATTTTTCTCAAAGCGTTCGACGTCTTTTTTAGCTTTTTCGCTTAATTTCACATTTTTCTTTTCCATTAAAGCTACGTTACCAACGGCTATACGATGAACACCTATTTTTGCTACAATTCCGCCACCTTTAACGACTTCGGTTTCTTCAACAGTAGAGAAAGTTATCTCGCCAATATCCTGTAGGACAGCTTTCGCTAGTGGGTGGTCCGATTCACGCTCCACACTTGCTAAATATCCTAGAACCTCTTCAGTATTTTGTCCGTAAAATTCTTTTTCGGCAACTTCAGGGTTTCCTACTGTCAATGTTCCTGTTTTATCAAAAACGATAGTATCTACTCTGCTAAAGTCATTGATAACTTCACTACCTTTTAAGAGGACACCATTACGTGCACCGTTTCCGATACCGGCAACGTTGGATACAGGAACCCCGATAACTAATGCACCTGGACATCCTAAAACAAGAATCGTGATAGCTAGTTCAATATCTTTTGAGAAAAACCAAACAATAAAACCAAGGACTAACACAGCTGGTGTATAGTATTTTGAGAATCGGTCAATGAAACGTTCTGCTTCTGATTTGGAATCCTGTGCCTCTTCCACTAATTCGATAATTCTACCAAATGTTGTATCTTCTCCAACGCGATCAGCTCGAATTTGGATCGTTCCATTTTCTAAGATAGATCCTGCAAATACTTCAGAATCAACCTTTTTACTTACAGGTAGAGATTCTCCAGTAATACTTGCTTCATTAATGTGACCTTCACCAGTTAAGACTGTTCCATCTACCGGAACTTTTGCACCCGTTTTAACTAATAAAATATCACCTTCGTCTACATCATCGACATCTACTTCTTCAAATTCTCCGTTTTCCATTTGCTTTAAAGCACTTTCTGGTGCCAGCTCTGTTAATTCTTTAATGGCAGAACGTGTTTTGTTCAAGGTACGCTGCTCCAAGTAAGAACCAAATAAGAATAAGAAAGTAACGATGGCTGATTCCTCATAATTTTGAATCAATACTGCTCCAATAACTGCAATGGTAACTAAAACATCAATACTGACAACTTTTACTTTTAATGCCTGATAGGCTTGGATTGCAATCGGCGCCACACCGAGAATGGATGCAATGATGAGCGACCAATTGAAAATGGCCATGTTGTCTAAGGAAAATCGTCCGAAGAATGCAAGTGCAATCAAAATTGCACTGATCAGTGTAATGGAATTCTTTTTACTTAATATATATCTTTGCATGTTGATTCCCTCCAATTTCATTTTCATTTGTATTCCTTGTTGATGACTCTAGTCTAGGATGTTTCTATGAAATAAAAATTGATTCGAATCAAGTTCTATTGTAAAAGTGAAAAATTATAAAAGAACAGCAAAACAAAACCAACTGTTTTACGGAATAACTCTTATATATTATCGAACATCGACATACAATCACAAAAATTCATTATATTGTACATTCTTTATTCAGCAGGCTTTAGAAAAGTAGTTAGTTTAAGTGTACTCTTTCACATTATCCATTGGCGTTACTCAGAATTTGCTCCAATTACTAAACAAAAGCTAATGAAGATTATGGAACAACATGATCCAGTTACCGTTTTTTTTTGGAATATCCGCCATAGGCTCAAATAGTTTGTTTAACAAACAGCTATCATCCTAATCACCTAAACAGGTAGTTTTGTTTAACATTTTGTCGCGAATGTGTGAATAACTCAACTATTTAACGAAACCCTCCAAGCTATAATAAAAAAATGGTGCTCATCCAAACACTAACAGAAAGTGTAAAAAGGGCCGTTTTGTATTTCATCATTAATTTTCGTTTATTATCTTTAAACACCAAACAAACACCAACTCTAAATCAAAAGCGCGTAAGATCGCGTGTTTTCGGACTTTGTTCCGTATCAGTGTGAATGTTTCAAAGTATGTTCCGCCTCGGCGACTGAATAACTCGGCAACCCAAAGTAAATCGCTTCAGCAATCAATAATGAAAAGATGACTCCCATTCTTATCCGATATCGGTTTTCTAAACTCTTTAGGCCAATCAACGCCACGATAATCATACTGGTCGCCGTTCCAAACGCCGCCGAGTTTCCATACCAAGCCTCATTGACGAACATCATTCCTCCAATGGCCAATATCCCGAACATCCACCACCACTTCATCCCCATCACCTCATGCCAATTACCCCAAAAACAGGAAAATAGGCAACTCCATTTTAATTAACTCCGACCGATTCAAACGTTTGATTCCCCCGGAAAGTGGAATATCGGACAAGAGAACGAATTTTGAATGAGGAGGCATTTCATGAACATCCCAACCATCAAACTACATGACGGCTACGAGATTCCGGCAATCGGGCTCGGCACCGTTTATTTACGAGGTGAACCGGGCGTCGACGCCATCACGAGCGCTATCCGCAACGGCTATCGTCTCATCGATTCGGCAATTCGCTATGACAATGAAGGAACGGTCGGCGAAGCCGTCCGGCAATCCGGCATCCCGCGCGAGCAACTGTTCTTGACGTCGAAGCTTCGCGCCCAATACTTCGACTACGACGATGCGCTCGAGATGATTCGTGAGTCGCTCTACCGGGCGAACCTCGACTATTGGGACTTGTTCCTGTTACATTGGCCGAATCCGAAACAAGACAAATACGTGGAGGCGTGGCGCGCACTCATCCAAGCGAAAGAGAACGGGTGGATCCGCTCCATCGGCGTCTCGAACTTTATGCCTGAGCACCTCGACCGTTTGATTGAGGAGACGGGTGAGACACCGGTCATCAACCAAATCGAGCTCCACCCATACTTCTCCCAAGTAGAACAGCGTCAAGCTGACAAAGAGCGCGGCATCATCACTGAGGCATGGAGTCCGTTGAGCCGAGCCCGGACTGTCACGCATGACGAGACGATCGCGGAACTAGCAAGACAAAAAGGCAAGACCGTGTCCCAAGTCATTCTGCGTTGGCACGTCCAACTCGGTGTCATCCCGCTCCCGCGTTCGTCGAGCGAGTTGCACCAAAAAGAGAACCTCGACGTCTTCAACTTCGAATTGACCGAGGACGAAATGGAGACGCTCAACGCCCTGACGAAGCAAGACGGCCGCATCGATAATCAAGACCCGAGAGAATACGAGGAATACTAAAAAAGATTGAACCGTCTGGGCTCAATCTTTTCTCGTTAAAACGCCGGAATCGCCGTTTCTTCGTAATTTTCTTCCAAGAACGCACGGACTTCGTCACTTGTGAGTGCTTCGCCGAGTTTCTGGATGGCTTCTTCATCTTTGTTGTCTTCACGGGCCACGAGTGTGATGGCGAAGTCGTTCTCGACACCTTCCGTCAAGAGGGCATCGCTCTTCGGCGTCAAGCCGAGTGGCGCCGCATAGGCCGGCGTCATGAGGACCGCATCGACGTCATCGTACGCACGCGCGAGCATGAGCAAATCGACTTCCTCGAACTTGAGGTTCTTCGGGTTTTCGGTGATATCGGCTTGCGTGTAATACGACCCGTTCTTCTCACCGAGCTCGATCACATCGTGTTGCGCAAGCAACGAGAGCGAGCGGTCGATGTTCGACACGTCGTTCGCGATGGCAATCGTCGCGCCTTCCGGGATATCGTCCATGTTGTCATACTCTTTCGAGTAGACACCGTAGTTGGCGAAGTAAATCGGTTCGATTGGGACGAGGTTAGCGTCATTGCTGCGGTTGAACTCTTCCATGTACGGGACGTGTTGGAAGAAGTTCGCGTCGACTTCTTTTGCTGCGAGCGCTGTGTTCGGTTGGACGTTGTCACCGAGGACGACGATTTCGAGCTCGATGTTGTCTTCTGCGAGTTGCTCTTTCGCGATTTCAAGCATATCCGTCATCGGTGGGATGAGCGATGCGACTTTGAGCGTCTGCGGCTCGTTTGACGGGGCTTCCGTCGTGTTCGTTTCGGAATCGTTCCCACACGCCGCGAGGACGAGTGTGAGTGAGGCGAAAAGCGCCAATAATTTTTTCATAAGTTCTCCTTCTTTCTTTAGGTAATTAGCGTTTGTCGATGAGCCGAGCCACCGTCGTACCGGTGAACTGAATCATCTGGACGAAGACGAGCATGATCAAAATCATGTACATCATCAGCTCCGTCTTGAACTGTTGATAGCCGTAGCGAATGGCAAAGTCGCCGATGCCACCGCCCCCGACCACCCCCATGATGGTCGAGTACGAGATGAAGCTAATGATTGACGTCGTAAGCCCGAGGACGAGACCGGAACGGGCCTCGACGTACAAGAACTTGAAGATGACGTCTTTGATGGACGCCCCCATCGACACGGCCGCCTCGACGACGCCACGCGGTACGTCAAGGAGTGACTGCTCGACGAGTCGTGAGTAATGGGCGATGGCGATGATGGCGAGCGGCACGGTTGCCGCCGCCGTCCCGATGGCCGTTCCAATGATGAGCCGCGTAAATGGAATCAAAAACACGACGAGTAACAGGAACGGGAACGAGCGGATGATATTGACGATCAAGTTGAGCACGGAGAAGACGGCCCGATTTTCGAGCAGTTGCCCTTTTCGTGACAAGTAGAGCCACGTCCCGAGCGGCAGGCCGAGGAGGACGGCCGCGAGAATCGAGAAGCCGACCATGATGAACGTCTCGCCGATCGATTGCCAAATCTCGGTCTGATATTGCAGGAGCACCTCAGGCATGTGGTTCACCTGCCTTCTTCAGTTGATCGACGAACCAGGACGGATTGTCGTCGATGTCTGCGACCCCACTCGGAATGACATCAATCGTCTCATACACCGAACCGTCCGTCATGACGGTCACGCGGTCGCACACTTGTTTGATGACGTCCATCTCATGTGTCACGATGACGATGGTGACGCCGAGCCGCTCGTTAATCGACTTTAACACGCCGAGCACTTCAGCCGTCGTATTCGGGTCGAGCGACGACGTCGGCTCATCACATAACAAGACGTGCGGTTCGTTCGCGAGCGCCCGCGCGATGGCGACGCGCTGTTTCTGCCCGCCGCTGAGCTGCGCCGGGTATTTACCTTTGAACGACTCGAGCCCGACGAAACGAAGGCATTCGAGCACCCGGGCCTCATGCGTCGAGCGCGGCCGGCCAGCCAGCTTCATTGAAGCGGCCACATTGTCATAGACGGTCTTGTTCGCGACGAGATTAAACTGTTGGAAAATCATGCCGATGACGTGGCGCTTCTCGCGTAGCTGTCGACTCGATAAGCTCGTCAATTCGTCCCCATCGACCGTGACTTGCCCTGTATCTGGTGTCTCGAGCAGGTTCATCAACCGGAGCAGCGTCGACTTGCCGGCCCCGCTCGCGCCGATGATGCCGTAGACCTCGCCCCGCTCGATTTGAAGCGAGACGTCACGGACCACTGCGTCGCGGCCGAACTGTTTGCTGACATTCGTTAACGTGATCATAGACGGTTCCTTTCTATTGTTTTGGAAAAGAATGATAACCGTTTTCCATTTTAGCGAACTAAAGGAAGGTTGTCAGTTGAAGTGCTTCACAAAAAAGAACCGCACGGGGCGGTTCACTTTAACGGGTGCTGTTTGAAATGGTCAGCGATATGGCGCCGCATCGATTCACGATTTTCGGCAAAGATGCGATGCCGATGGCCGTTCCCCCCTGATGGATGGGGAAATCCGCTCACGACGCATTCTGGCGCGACAATGCCCTTGTCGACGAGCGTCTCGACGGCACGACGGACGTTAATCCCCATCGGCAAGATGAGTGCGTCCTCGAGGACGGCCATCTCGTCGGCGAAGCTGCCTTCGACATAAGACCGGAACAAGTCCGTCTTCAACATGTCTGGACTCGACCCGTTGTAGTTCTTCCCTTTATAGAAGACGGGATACGGTAGCACCGCCGTATTCTGCACAAGATGGTTCGCCTCGCCAAATAAGTCGAGCGTCGTCGGGAGACCGAGGTGGTGATGCAACTCCAAGTCGTCGAGCATCGTCACTAGGTTCTTACGAATCGGTCCGGAAAAGCTGCCACGTTGTTTGACAGCCCGGAGCGCCTCCTCGTCGGGCGCGTCCGCCAAATCACGGATTGCCTCGAACGATTGCCGCATTTGATACAGTCCCGGCGTAATCCCGGCGATGACGACTTTGGCCTGCGGGTTAACGTATTCGAACGGAGCGTAATAGATTGTAAGTTGTTTGTTCGGGTCCTCCTCGAGTAAGAACGGTTCACTCTTCAGTGTCGCTTCCTCCAGGTCGGGCAGTTCGAGAATACGTTGTTTATAGCGTTGAAATAAATCGGTACGTGTCGGCATGTAATTCCCTCCTCTGCTTTCCTGTTCCCCAAACCGTCAAATCCTATCAGAGAATGGTGAACTCGTTTCACGCATTGACGCGGCACATCCGCTTTTGTATAGTTAGGAACGACAAAAACGAATAGGAGTGACCAATTTGACTCCAACAGAACCGACGACACGACTCCTCGACCTCCTCAGTGAGCGACATGACCAAATCCGTCGCATCAGCGAGCGGGCTTGGAACGAGCAACATGACATCTACATCTCCAACTCCGAATGGTACGTGCTCGCCCGCATCTATAAGACGAAGCCGACCATTGCCGAAGTGACACGCAACGTCCACATCTCCCGCCAAGCGATCCATAAGCTCATCAAGAACTTGAAAGCCAAAGACCTCGTCACGGTGACCGATCATCCGACGAGTCGAAAAGATAAATGTATCGAGCTGACCGAGCTCGGAGTCCGTTGCTACGAACAGAACGAGGCACTGAAAGCCGAACTCGAACAAAAAATAGCCGAATCACTCGGTGACGCCGCGTTCCGACAACTGAAAATGTTGTTGAAAGCCGACTGGAATTTGTAATCTCTCCTAACGATTGGGAGAGATTTTTTTGTGTCATATCTCACCTCAAATGTCAACCGAGTTGACATTTCGTGTCATGAACTACTATACTTGATGAAAGGAAGAGGTGATCGATTTGTTCAAAACTGGTGATTTAATCATCTATTCGACCCACGGAGTTTGCCGCATTGACGACATTTCCGACATGACAGTCGCGGGTGAGACGAAGTCGTACTACACGCTCCATCCCATCAATAACGCACAGAAGTTGCAAATCAGTATCCCCGTCGATAGTGATAAAGTGATGATGTTGACGCTCCTTGAAGCGAAAGAAGCAAAAGAGATCCTCGAATCGTTCCGCTCGCCGGGTGTCGAATGGAATCCCCATCCGAACAACCGCAATCGCGAATTCTTGAACGTCGTGCACTCGGGTAACCGGCACGACATCGCTCAAGTCATCAACACGCTTGCTCGCCGCCAAAGCGAAGCTATCTTGTTGAACAAAAAGTTATATGAACAGGACCGCAAGATTCTAGAGAACGCTAAAACGATCCTCGTGAAAGAACTTTCGCTCGCGCTTGAATTGTCGGAAGAAATTATCGATCAACAAATTGCTGCTTATTTGAGCGAAGAACCTGTCGCCACTACTTGATTGGCCCCTTCCGTGCGAAGAGGTCTTTTTTTATGCAAAAATCAAAAAGAAAAAGCGAGAATATGAACATATCCTCGCCTGTACTCGCTTAATTGTGGACGACGCCTTTCTCTTTCAAGCCGAGCGCCATTGCTGTCGATTCGTGAATCGTCTTGAACAGTTCCGGGTGATCAGAGAGCGAGACGCCATAAGAAGGCACCATCTCTTTGATTTTCGGTTCCCATTCCGGCATCCGGTTCGGGAAACACTGCTCGAGCACTTTTAACATGACGTGCACGGCCGTCGAGGCTCCCGGTGACGCACCAAGTAGTGCTGCGACCGATCCGTCTTCGGCGCTGACGACTTCCGTTCCGAACTGGAGCGTCCCTTTGCCGTCCGGCGTGTCTTTAATGACTTGGACGCGTTGTCCGGCGACGACGATTTCCCACTCCTCGTTCTTCGCCGTTGGGATGAATTCGCGAAGCTCGTCCATCCGTTTGTCATGCGACAAGAGCACCTGTTCAATCAAATATTTTGTGAGCGGCATCTCTTTCGCCCCGGCCGCGAGCATCGTCACGACGTTGTACGGTTTGACCGATTGGATAAGGTCGAGGTTCGAGCCCGTCTTCAAGAACTTCGGCGTAAAGCCGGCGAACGGTCCGAACAACAACTTTTTGCGCCCTTCGATGAAGCGCGTGTCGAGGTGCGGCACCGACATCGGCGGTGCGCCGACTTTCGCTTTGCCGTATACTTTCGCGTTGTGCTGTTCGATGACGTCACGGTTCTTACAGACGAGGAACAGACCACTCACCGGGAATCCGCCGATATGCTTCGACTCCGGGATGCCCGTCTTTTGAAGGAGTGGCAGACTGCCTCCACCGCCGCCGATAAACAGGAACGGCGCCGTGTGCGTCTCAATCGTGTTCGCCTCGATATCTTTCACTTTCACTTCCCACAATCCGTTCGCTAACCGTTTCACGTCCTCAACGCTATGCTTGTAATTGACCTCGACGCCTTGACCGGTCAAATGGTCAAACAGCATCCGTGTGAGCGCACCGAAGTTGACGTCGGTACCTGAATCGATTTTCGTCGCCGCGATCGGCTCATCGACGGAACGTCCTTCCATGACGATCGGCATCCAGTCACGGAGTTGTTCCGGGTCATCCGATAAAACCATTCCTTCAAACAACGGATTATTTGTTAGCGCTTCCAAACGTTTTTTCAAAAAGCGGACATCGTTCTCGCCTTGGACCATACTCATATGTGGAATCGAACGGATGAACGCTTCCGGGTTTTGAATCAAGCCTTTATTGACGAGATGCGCCCAAAACTGACGCGAGATTTGGAACTGCTCGTTCACGTTAATCGCTTTCGAGATATCGAGTGTGCCATCCGGCTTCTCGGTCGTATAGTTCAGCTCGCAGAGGGCGGCATGTCCCGTCCCGGCGTTGTTCCATTCGTTCGAACTCTCTTCCCCTGCACTTTCGAGCTTCTCAAACACTTTGACTTCCCACTCTGGTACGAGCTCTTTAAAAAGCGACCCGAGCGTCGCACTCATGATACCGGCACCAATCAAAATGACGTCTGTTCTCTTTTGAACACTGCTCATGAAAACCCCATCCTTCTCCCCTGGATTTGTGTATGAGACGATTCGGTAAATCCCCATTCGCCGACTCGCCCCGTTTATAATTGTTATATTGATTATAACGCTTTTGTGATGTTTGATAAGGGTTAAGTACGGAAAACTTTTAGAGTTTCTCCCTTAGACAACTCTCAGTAACTAGAGATGTTATGATGAGTGCAACGAATACTGAAGAGAATGAGGTTGCTATGATGAAAAAGAAAGTAAAAGTGGTTGCAGCAGTGATTGAAAATGAAAATCAAGAAATCCTTTGCGCCCTTCGCTCAACAAATATGTTGATCCCAAACATGTGGGAGTTCCCTGGTGGAAAAGTTGAAGACGGTGAGAATTTGCAAGAAGCACTTGAACGTGAGATTTCTGAAGAGTTAGCTTGCGAAATCACTGCGCACGAAGTGATTAATGAACATGTACATGAATATGAAACGTTCATCATTCAATTGATTTCATTGCGTGCTGAGTTAAAATCAGGAACGCCTACCGCGACAGAACACGATGCGTTAATTTGGTTAAAACGCGATAACTTACATTCCCTTGTGTGGGCCCCAGCAGATATTCCTGCCGTCAACGACGTCATTAATCAAACGACAAAAGCCGAGAACGTGTAACAATCACGTCTCGGCTTTTATTAATGCGTTTGTTCGTGTAAGTAGTCGTAAATTTGCTGATCGACACGTTCTTGGAGGAGTAAGTTCATCGTAACAACAGACAATTCCTGTCCGTCTTGATTCAGCATTGTCGTATCTTGAACAGATTCGCGATCCGGTTTGACTTCACCCAAATAGTAGAAATCTCCGCCTTCATCATCATCCTTTTTCACAAAGAGATGAATATCGATTTCTCTTTCCTGTGCTTCAATGATTTTACGTACTTCTTCCGATTTTGTCGTTCTTCTGCTTCTCGTATACCAATGAAACACTTCTGGATTAATAAAGGAGTCTCCATAATTGACGCTAGCTTCAACGTCTTCACCCTTATGGTACGTGACAAAAATCGGACAAGTTTGATGTTTTATTTTGTAGCCATACATCGTCGATTGTTCTTCTTTATCCCAATTTAATAGGCGGCAAGCATCTTTCCTCGTGTACTTTTCAAGTCGGGTTAATGGTTTTGTTTGATCGTATCGTTGACCTCTAGCTAAGGAAGCTGTTAATACATCTTTAAACAGCTGAGTGAACCATTCATCTTTTAATAAAGAGTGCATATGAGATGAGAATCTATACACCTCATCTTCCCAAGAAATTAAGGCGTGTCCTCCATACTTCAATCGATCCGCATCTTTAAAGAAGTTTAGTGATAATACGTTTTCTAAAGAGTGAATGGTAGCTTTATCACTTCGTATGCCCTGCTCACGCAAGCGATGAATAAAATCTTGTTTGTTCAAACTTTCCTGCTCCAACAGAAGTTGCATTAACAATGCCTCATGTACTCGTTTTCCTGATAATAACTCTTGGGTCACCATCAACAGAACTTTCGAATGAATGGAAGGAAGATCAGGGAGATCAGGCTCCACTATATTCAAAAAGGCACCGTAATGACCCTTCTTTGTTCCAATAACAATTGGATCCATTGAATAATGTTCGACAAAATCACTTAGCATCGGAGGTCGGCCTAAACGGTTTTTCAAATTGTGATAAGCCTCTTTTAACACTTTTAAGTCCGTTAGTTTTGCTTGATTAATCGATTCGTAAATTCGCTCTTTTGCGATGGCTTCAAAATTAATGGTCGACGTGCCAGAAATATAGCTACGATCGATTACTTTTCTCCGAATCGAATCTTTATTTTGAGAGCGGTCTCCGGATAAAGCGATTGGAATCAAATAGTTATTTTTGTAATTAGCAATGAAATCGATAACAGTCACGTATTGTTTTGAGCTGTGTTTTCTTAATCCCCGTCCTAGTTGTTGAATAAAAATAATACTTGATTCTGTCTGTCGCAACATGACGACTTGATTAATGCTTGGAATATCAATACCTTCGTTGAATATATCAACTGTTAAAATGTAATCTAGACGACCCTCTTCCAAATTAGTCACTTCAACTCGTCTCTTTTCTTGCGAATCATCTCCCGTTAAAGCACATGTTCTAAAACCTCGATGATTCAATTCCTCAGAAAGTCGTTTCGCTTCTCGTTTTGAACTACAGAACATCAAACCACATAAACGCTCTCCAGAAAAACCATAGTAATCAATCTTCTCGATAATCCGTTCTACACGTTCCTCTGACACGAGCTGAGTGAATACATCAAACTCAACTTGATTTCCACTCACTTCAAGATCTGTCACTCCAAAATAGTGGAAAGGACACAACATGTCCTCTTCAAGCGCTTCTTGTAACCGAATCTCATATGCAATGTTGTAATCAAACAACTTAAATAAATCATATCCATCTGAACGTTCAGGAGTTGCTGTCATTCCTAATAAAAATTGTGGTGTGAAATGTTCTATAATTCGTTGATATGTAACCGCTCCTGCTCGGTGACTCTCATCAATCAATACGTAGTCAAATGCGTCTCGGTCAAACTGATCTAATGTTTCTTGTTTAGAAATTGTTTGGATCGTTGCAAAGACATACCTGGCCCCCATTGCTCGGCTCGAACCTGACAGGATACCAAAATCACTTTCATCACCACCAATGACTCGATGAAAATCATTCTTTGCTTTTTGCAAAATCTGTTCGCGATGCACTACGAATAGCATTCGCTTCGGTCGATAGCGACGAACATCAAAAGCGGCTAAATATGTTTTTCCCGTGCCCGTCGCTGATACGACGAGCGCTCTTGTATTTCCATGCGCACGAACGGCCTCAATCCCACTTAAAGCTGCTAGTTGCATCGAATTAGGTTCTACCTGTAACGCTTCTTTTAATCGATTGACTCCATACGAGTCTGGAAATTCAGCTACACGTTCTCCGAAGACTGGACGATAGGAACGTTCGTAAGCTGAAATCCATTCAAGTGTCAATGGAACTGAAACACTCCACATTTCTTCAAACTGATCGAGGAAGTGTCCGACAATTTCTCCATTCTCGTGAGAGGTCAACTTCAGATTCCACTCGTAATTTGTCTTTAACGCTCCAGACGTCAAATTAGAACTTCCAACAATTAATGAGTAGTACTCTTCATGTTGAAAAATGTATCCCTTAGAGTGGAATGCCTCAACTTCTGAAATGCGAATATCTACATTCTTCAGTTTTAATAGTTCTTTAAAGACTTTAGGTTGATTAAAGTATTGGTACGTTGAAGTCATGATTTTTCCACGGATACCTTTATCATGTAAGTCGGAAAGCGTAGATTTTAACGTAGCTAAGCCAGCTTCCGTAATAAACGCAACAGAGAATAAGAAAGATTGGCATCCCTTTAGTTCGTCTAGAAGTGAAGTAAGTACATCTTGTCGTTTATGTTTTTCATTCATTAATAACTCAGGTTTAAATGGACTCACGTGATGATGATGCTTATCAATGAACCCTTTTTCTAACGAATTTTTGAGTTGTTCTGTAAAATGAGTCATACATACCTCCAACATGATTTATACTAAATTCAAATAATTTCAATACCAGTATTTTATTTTACATATATTTCATTATTATCTTCTGCATAAAAATGATCAAGGAGGAACTTTATGTCTACGTTCTATCTCATCCGTCATTGCTCGGCCACCGGACAAGAGCCGGACGCCCCACTCACTAAAGCCGGCAAACAACAAGCACTCGCCCTCGCTGACTTCTTTCGAGACATTCCCGTCGACCGCATCATCTCGAGCGACTATACGCGAGCCATCGCCTCGATTGCACCACTCGCCACGTCCAAACAGCTGACCATCGAGACGGAGCCGAAGTTGCGCGAACGCATCCTCTCGCTCGAACCGCGCGACGATTGGTTCGAGTTGCTCCGTCATTCGTTCACCGATGCCTCGTTCCGTGTGCCAGGTGCCGAGTCAGGTCAAGATGCGACGGACCGGATTTTGAGCGTCATCACTTCACTCGACGACGTAAACGGCACGACCGTCCTCGTGACACACGGCAACCTGCTTGCGCTACTTCTTCAACATGTGGATAACCGCTTCGACTTTGACACGTGGCGCAATCTGAGTAATCCCGACGTCTATCACCTCAAAATTGTGGATAACTCTTGGTACGTGGAACGTGTCTGGTCTGTCCCTGCCTGTGGATAACGTTATCCACAGAAAAAGCCGTCTCATGAATGAGACGGCTTTCGTTTTATTTTTCCACAAAAAACATTGAGATGGCACCAAGACCGACATGCGTCCCGACCGAGACGCCCATCTGCATAAGGTAAATCTCACCTTCGAAGTCGGATTCGGCTTGAATCTTCGCCTTCAAGTTCTCAGCAATCTTTTGATCGGACGTATAGCCGATGATGACAAAGTTGGTAATGTCCTTGTCGCAACGTTTGATGAACTCGTCCGTATAGTGCTTGAGAACTTTACGCGTTCCGCGCTCTTTGGCGACAATGGCCCCTTTGCCATTCTTCATGCTCATGATCGGTTTGACCATCAACAGCTTGCCGATGATGGCGCTCGCATTCGAGATGCGGCCGCTTTTAATCAAATGGTCCAAGTCGTCGACCGACAAGAAGTGCTTCACTTTCAGCTTATACTTCTCGTTGAAGTCAACGAGCTCCTCGAACGTCGCCCCGGCTTCACGCATCTGGGCGCTCTTCATTAACAACCAGCCGCTGCCGTGGCTCATCGAACGAGAGTCGACGATATGAATTTTCACCGTCGAATCAGGATGTGCCTCTTCGAAATATTCTTTTCCGAGCACGGCCGATTGATACGACCCACTCGTCCCGCTCGACATACAGATGCATAGAATCTCGTCATGTCCGCTCTCGACGGCCTCTTCCATCAGCTTCATAAATGTCGCTGGGCTCGGCATCCCCGTCGTCGGGAATTCCGGTAGCGCTTCCAACATTCCGTAAAACTCATCGGGCTGGATGTCGACACGGTCCTCATACGACTTGTTGTCAATCGTAATGATGAGCGGCGCGACGCCAATCTCGTATTTTGCTAAAATCTCATCGGATAAATCACAAGTTGAATCTGCCAATAATCTAATCATAGTACCCTCCAAAAATCGCTCCTGAGTGACGAGAATCGTCCTAGACCACTACGTCGATTCAGACGTCACGATAGGACTTCTCCATTGTATCAGATATGGAGGGGTAGAAGTTTTTTTGCCAGGCCTGAATATGCGTTGGTTTGCTCGTGTCGAAGCAACCATTCCTTTCGCCACAGTCCGCCCGCATAGCCCGTCAACGTCCCGTTCGATCCGATGACGCGATGGCACGGGATGACGATGCTCAACCGGTTGCGCCCGTTGGCACTGCCGACGGCCCGCACGGCGCGGTCACGGCCGAGTGTCACGGCCAGTCCGCGATACGAGGTCGTCTCGGCGTATGGAATCATGGCCAGCGCCTGCCACACGTCCTGTTGAAACACCGTCCCCTCGACTTCAAACGGGAACGTGAACGAGTGCCGGCGTCCGATGAAGTATTCCTCGATTTCTCGATGGCACGTTTTCAACACGTCCGGCGTCATTTCATCCGCTTCAAAGCGGACATCATCGCGTTCAACGAACAGGATGGAACGGATGGCCGTCTCTGTCCCGACAATCTCTAGAATTCCAATCGGACTCACATAGTCCAGTCTATACGTCTCCATACAACGACCTCCATAGATAGAATGTGGCGTACGCCTCCCACCCGGCAAAGCGTTCCCCGTACTGCCTCACTTCGTCTGCCGTCAACTTGTCGCTTCGCCCAAGATGATGCTTCAACGCCTGATGCAGACCAGCGTCCGCAACCGGGAACGCCGTCGGATCTTGGAAACACTTCATCCGGACATACGCGGCCGTCCACTCCCCGACACCGCGTAAGCTTAACAACCGTTCATGCATCACGTCGGGTGGCTCGCTGCGTAACTGCTGTTTCGACAATCGTCCGTCCGTCATCTCCTGGGCGATGCCGATGATATATTCTGCTTTCCGGGTGCTGAATTGGAGCTGTCTCAGTTCACTCGGGTCGAGCAGCGCAATCGTCTCAGGATTTGGGAACGCCCAGTACGTCACGCCGTCCACTTCCCGGGATGGTCCATACTGCTCGACGAACCGTCGTTTCAGCGTATAGGCGAACGAGAGTGTGATCTGTTGACCGATGACGGCCCACGTGAGCGCCTCGAACAAGTCCGGGAACCCAATCAGGCGTAGCCCCTCGTACTCTCGGACGAGCGGACGCAACAGTTCATCCGTCTCGGCCATCCGCACGAACGCCGCGACGTCTTGGTCGAGGTCGAACCAGTCGCGGACGTAGCGCTCCACGTGTTTCTGTTCCGAGCTCGTGATGTCGTCTTCCGGGAACGTGATGACGAGGCCGTGAGCCGTCTCCATGATATCCCCTAGCAGCAATCGTCCGTCCACATCGAACAGCTTTGAGACGGACGTTTCACGGGCGACATGCATCACTTCATCGTCAGAGCGTCGCAAAAATTGCAGACATTGTTGAAAATCAAACGGAGCGGTGACGTGAATCTCGAACGATGAGCGACTCATCGGCTCCCCCCTTTCGATACATGCTCGGTGAACATCCCTTGAGACGTCGGAAAACGCGATAAAAGTTGGACGGGGTTTGAAAGCCGACCTCATAACAGATGGCGAGATTGCTCATGTCCGTCGTCCGCAACAGATGGGCCGCCTTGTCGATGCGAACCTTTTCGAGCAGACGGCGCGGCGTCTCGCCCGTCGCTTGGGTGAACGTCCGCTCGACATAGAACGGGCTCAAGTTGACGTGCTCGGCAATCTCCTCAAGCTTGAGCGGCCGTTTGTAATGCGTGAGCACGAACGCCGTCACGTCATGGACGAGCGCGCTCGCCGGACTACGGTCGACCTCGGGCTGACATCGCTTGCACGGCCGAAAGCCGGACGACTCCGCTTCCACTTTCGTCTCATAAAAATCGACATTCTCCCGCTTCGGCTTCCGCGAGCGGCACGAGGGCCGACAGTAAATCCCGGTCGTCTTGACCGCGGTATAAAACTGTCCGTCATACGCCGCGTCACAGGCGAGCACTTTCTCCCACTTCTCTTCAAACGTCAGCATCTCAGTCCACCCCCTTTGTTCCAATGTATCAGATTGATTTTCGTTCACTCGTCCTGTTTCTTGCCCTTACAGTCTACATTCCCGCGATTCACGAATCTCATTGATTTTGAATCCGTCTCCCCCTTTGACTCGTACTATGATTACGCGACTCGATTGAGTACACTTTAGCTAATCAAGTCAGAAGGAGTACATACGATGCACAAGCGATTTTCCTGGAAACAACTGAAATGGTTGCTTCCATTCCTATTGATTGGATTGATTCTTTATCAGAGCGGCCAGGAGCTCCAAAACCTGTCGCTCGCCGCGGCGTTTCAAACGTTAGAGGCGTTGACGGGCTTTGAACAAATCGCCTTGATCGGACTCGGCCTCGTCGCCGTCTTGACGATGACCGGATACGACTACTTTTTACTGCGCTCGCTCGACGTCCATATCCCGCTCTCGAAGCTGCTTCGCGCGGCATGGATCACGAACGCGATGAACGGCATGATCGGGTTCGGCGGCGTCATCGGCATCGCGCTCCGAACGTCGCTGTATCGACCGTATACGGACACGTTGCGATTGCTCCGGGCTATCGGCTGGATGACCCCGACACTCATCAGCGGCTTGTCGCTACTTGCCGCAGGGGTGCTGCTCGGGCTCTTCCCGGCCGGTGCGCTCACCGCAACGAAACAATGGATTTGGCCAGTGCTCCTCGCGACACTCGCCGTCCTGCCGCTCTACATCTATGTGACGCGGAAGCGGTCGAACTTGGATTGGCCGACCTTGGTCGGCTATATCGCGACGTCACTCGCCGAATGGGTAACGGCCGGACTCGTCGCCTTGTATGCCCTGCATTTACTCGGGGGCGAAGCGTCGCTCCCGGCCATGATGGGTGTCTTCATCGTCGCGACCATCGTCGGGGTCGTCTCGCTCGTCCCGGGTGGTGTCGGTTCGTTTGATTTATTATACCTCGTCGGGATGACCCAGCTCGGCATCGACCAAGAGATCGTCTTATCTTCCTTGATCGTCTATCGCTTCGTCTATTTCATCGTCCCATTCATGATCAGCCTGTTTTTGGCGGCCCTCGTCTTCGGAGACCAGGTCGTCAAACAGATCGAGTATAAACCGATCATCGGGTCGTCCTATGAGATCGGGACCGTCGTCTGGCGCATCGTGTCGCGCACACTCGTCAAGACCGGACGGCTCGCCGGAAGCCTGATCGCATTGATGACGAGCCTCGTCCTTTGGTTCCAGACGCTGTTACCGAGTGTGTCACCGCTCTATTCGACCGCCCTCTGGGTACAGTGGGTCGGTACGCTCGCGCTGTTCACGGCCGGTCTGTTGACACTCCTGACCACGTTCGGGATGTACATCCGGACGAAACGTGTGCTCTGGCTCGTCGGGGTCGCCTGTGTCGTCGCCGGCATCGGTGTCATCGCGCGCGGCTTCAACCTGTTTGAAGCGTTCGTCGTCGGTGGGTTTGCCTTGTTCGTCTGGTTAACTCGCACCCAGCATAAACGGTATCGCTCCATCGTGACTGTCAGCCGTTTCGTGCGCAACGTCGCCTATGCCGGCCTCTACATCGGCACACACGCGTTCCTGCTGCAGTCGTTCAGTCAGACCGACACGATTTTCTTCGACCCCGACGCGGCCGCCGGGTTGAGCATCGCTGCCGTCGTCTTGTCCGGACTGTTGTTGATCGGCATGCTCACCCTGTTCAACCGGTTGAAACGTCCGAAGCTCGGCACGTCGTTCGAACCGTCCCGCTTCGCGGCGTTTCAAGCCACCCATGCGACGACGAGCGCGTTCGATTTGGCCTATATGAACGACAAGCTCGTCTATTATGGCCCGGACGACGAGGCGTGTCTGTTGTTCGCCGTGTCCGGCAATCACGCTATCGTCCTCGGAGATGTGCAAGGCGCGCGCGACGCCGCGTCACACCTGTTGCTCGCCTTTATCGAAGAGACGGATCGCCTCGGCTATATCCCACTCTTTTATCAAGTCACCCCGGACTGGATGCCGCGCCTGCACGACGCCGGGTTCACGTTCTTCAAGCTCGGTGAAGAGGCGACGGTCGACGTCGCCACGTTCTCGCTCACCGGCAAAAAGCGCGCCAACATGCGCTCGCTTTATAACCAATTCACGAAGCGAGACTATACGGCTGACATCGTCATGCATCCATCGCCCGACTTGATCAAGTCACTGCGCTTCATCTCGGATGACTGGCTCGGCAATCGAAGCGAGAAAGGATTCTCGCTCGGGTTTTTCAACGAACAGGCTTTGACCCATTATCCGGTCGCTCTCCTACGTGATGACACGGGACAAGTCGTCGCCTTCATCACGTTGCTCCGCGGCAGTGATACCGTCTCCATCGATTTAATGCGCTCTAAGAATGATGCTCTGCCCGGCTCGATTGAGGTGCTGATTCTCCATGTAATCGAGTGGGCACGAGCCAACGACTACGCCTACGTCGGTCTTGGCATGGCGCCACTCGCATCGGTCGGTGAGCACACGTTCGCGTACTGGCCGGAACGGATTGCAGCCGATATTTTCGAAAACATCAGTTATATCTATCCGTTCAGCGGGCTTCGTCAGTTCAAACATAAGTTCAAACCGACGTGGGAAGCTAGGTATTTGGCCATTCGCAAGCGTCGGAAGCTACTACCTTCTTTGCTTCGGACGGCACGGTTGATTAGCCGGAAACGAGAGTCTTAAACACGAAAGAGCGTCTCACATGCGAGGCGCTCTTTCGTGTTACGTCATGAGTGAAATGTCGGGCATCTAAAACTGATACATTCTCTTTAATAAGATGCATTTCTGTGTTCAACTCTTCTTTTAACAATATGGTAGCACCGACCTTATATCAAGTCGATGCTTCCGTAACTGTCCAATCTGAAATTGTGACGTTGAATCCTGGCGCCTTCGAATCCGGACTACAGGCGTACGGTCCGATGCGTAACGTCGAGACGTCATGGAGGTGAGCGATTCGCAACTGTTCACGCGTGCCCCCCTCGTATTCGAAGAACACCTCAACATCGCCATCGGTGTAGGCGAGTTCAAACGTCAACGGTTCACGGATGGCGTCGTTCGGGAAATCACGTGTCGACCAATCCGAGTAGCCAAAGGACGTGACGACGGCCCCAAGGTGTGACGGTCCGTCCGGAATATATTCGACGGACGTCTTAAGCCAATGCTCGTCGTTAACGTATAACAGGATGCCGGCCTGGTCATATGTATGGCTCGGATCCATCTCAATCGTCGCGCGACATGTGAACCGCTTAGACGACACATCCGTCACCAAAGCGTGGGCCGTCATCCGGTTGAACCCGTAATGGGTGTTCCGCCAAAAGTCGGTGTCGGGTGCTGTCTGGAACGTCAAGCTTTCACCGAGACTCACTTCGTCTGGTTCATTGATCCACTTATATGACTTCCACATGATTGATACCTCCCCATTGTCCTCGCATCGCGAACAGCAACGGAATCATCGGTTCGTGATACGGAATAAATTTCCCTGACCTGATCATATCAAGAATCGTCGCCTCATCCGCCCATTGCACGGCTTGCACTTCTGATGGTTGGAGCGTCAACTCATCGAGGTCAACTTCTGCTTCGACGAGATAGATATCATCGAACCCTTCGTCAAAGTTGACCGTCAAATGGGGCCGTGTGTTAGATAAATCAAGTTTCAGCCCGATCTCTTCTTCAAGCTCGCGCATCGCCGCTTGTTGACTCGTATCGCCGACCGTGGCGCCACCGCCGACGGTGATGTCCCACATGTTCGCCCAACCGTCTTTGAACGGTTGGCGCTGCTGAATCAACATCTGTCCATCCTTGTTGAAAATGCAAACGTGGATGACGAGATGATAATCATCTTGAGGAAGGCGTATCCCTCGTTGCCACGTTCGCCCTGTTTTCTTGCGGTCTACATCATACACATCCCAAAACTCCATCGTTCCATCCCCTTTACGTCGCGGCGCTCGAAGATGCCGCTTGATCTGCTTTGACGCAGTCGATGGCGACGACGATTGAGATGAGTAAGTGTTCCATCGTATCATCGACTACTCGAATTTCGTACGTATCGCCCCACGTTAGCCACTTCTTTTGGACACTACCGATGACATGTCCGTTTTGGCGTACTTCGAAGTTCATATCCCACCAGTTGCCATCGACTTCAATCCCGGCTGCATCAATTGTGTAGCGCGGCTTGAAGAACGTGAACTCTTTTGAAATCGTTAACGTCGCCTCCCCCTCGACATCGACGTAAAATGTCGGCAAAAAGCTGAATGTCTTTTTCGTAATCGTCGTAATCTCGTATCCATTCTTGTCAGAAATCGTGAACGACTTCGGTAACTTCATAAAACTACCTTCTACAAAATAAAGATCGTTCTCATCTGCATCTTTGATACTGAACCGGCCACGTAGGCTGAAAACCTTTTGTTTCATGTAGAGCGTGTTCATCGTCATCCCTCCGATTGTATGTGGTACCTTATATACGAAACCATACCCGAAATCGATTCAGAATCTTTCAACACGCAACGTGAGGTGGACTAAGGAGTTCTAGAATGTCTGTCAACTCATTAACGATGTAGTCCGCTTGGTGTAACTCCTCTTCTTAAGAAAAATCAAAGCGACACCCGATTGCAGTGAGACCGTTTGTTTTCGCTGCCACAATATCTGAAAGACGGTCACCTACGACGAACCCGCCTTTATTGTTGTGAGTGGTCATAAAGGAGGAACGAGTGTGCCACATCATATTTCAATCGAACTTGATGTACATTCATTAACGTACTCGAATCAAATCGTTGGGAACATCACTTTCGTCATCGATTTTCATGATTATTTCCCGGGACAAGGCTGGTCAGATTTCGTTGCTATCGTGTTGACATGGTGGATTGACAATGGCCGCGCCCTCTTATTCGCCCCGTTGCAGGAAACCTACTCATTCCAATTCATGGACGGTCCAATTCAAATAGCTGCTAAAAAAGTGACCGGCACAGAAGTTGAGCTCACATTGATAGAAGAGGATCGTCCCTAAACAATCCTGGGAACGGTAACACTTGTGGAATTAACAAAGGCACTCATCAAAACGAGCCGGCAGTTAATTAACGCCGCAGACCGAAACGGATGGAAAAACGAGGAGATCGACCAGCTACGTCATACCGTCAAATCACTTCAGGCATACTAATAGAGAACTAAGCATTAGCATAGCTAGCGATCTATTAGGCTCTATGCAAAAAAGATCGACGGACAGTCGATCTTTTACTCACTCTGTCAAAGCTGTTTCGACGAACGTCATTAAGCCGTTAAGATTTGTCATTTTTTCGTTGCACGTGGCACTATCTGTACAGATATATGTCCCAATCGCTTTATAATAGTCAGGATTTTTGGCTTGTTTTGCTTTCGTGATAGTCACACAATATGAGACTTCTGCCAACTGATTACAGAAGGCACAAATGTTTTTCTTCGAATTCGGGCTTGGCTTACACTCAATCCCAATCAGCTGATGATCTTCCTTCTCGCAAAGGATATATTTTCGATTAGAACGCAAGTCATTCCAACTCATATAGGACATCCGATTCACATTGAGACCCGCTACGTCTGGAAGTTTCAGCTTTTTCTGTTTTGGAAACAGTTTTTTCACTTGTTGTTCCGAAACGTGTGGAAACGACCGGACATGGGGTCTTAATCCATCTATAAACATGTCATATGATTCATCTGTTTGTAAGGTTGACACGTCGATCATTGCGAGCTGAGATGGCGTCGCTTCTGGAAATAGATATGAAATTTTGGCATTGGCCAAATCAATGACAGCTTGTAATACGGAGACCGGTAAACTTTTCTTTCGACTATCTCGAATGATTTCTACTTGTTCTCGAATGTAATTAAATTGGTGGTTTTCAATAAAACGCTCTAGCATGTTCAGTCATCCTTTCCAATCCTGACTTCTTTTAGTGTAAAGGATTTTGCACTACAAATATGTACCTACTTTAAGTTAGAACTGTTTTATATAAAAAACGGCACAATCGCAAACATGCGTTGTGCCGCTAATTATTTTGAAATGTAGATGATTTTGCGAATTGTACTGACAGACAAATGGTATTCATCCGCCAATTGATCGACCCCGGTCCCTTTCGCAAAGGATATCCGAATCGCTTCGTTACGCTTTTCAAGTAGCTTTTTCCCGCCACTGACCGTTCCCCAACGCTTCTTTTCTTGAACTGTCCGGGGCACATAAAGTGTTTCCCCTTGGACGTATCGTTGAACTTCTTGAAGCAATTTCTCTGGAAGAATGTGTTGCGCATTTACGTACTTCATATCTGCTCGCTCCTTATAAGAATTTCGACAATAAGGAAGCAAAGCCATTGTTGTAAAAATTATATAGCGATCAACTTATACATTCTGCCCCATGCAAACGATCGCCTTTGTGACAACTGGCTTTGCATGAGTGATTGAAGACTTAGAAAATCTCAAACGATTTTCCACGTATATGCGCCCCCCTTTCAAATCACAAGATGTCTATTCCATTATACAAAATAACTCGTTACTTTTGATACAAAAGTAGGTCGACATAAAGTCATCACCTATTTTCACACTTAACGAATCATCACGTGTGCAAGAACTGTCTGTGAGCACTTCACCGGCGTTGTCGCCAAACGATTTTGTATCTGGACAATCGACAACTAGCCACCAGTCTTTTTATGACTGGCCCCTTAACCTACTGTTCTGATGATTCGTCTCTGAATTTATAGTTTAAAGTTGGCTTATACGCTCACTAGTTATGTATACCTTTATTCCATCCTTTTATAAATTAAAAGGATTCGCTTTTGATGGGTAGAATAAGGATTTATCATCTACGAAATTGAGGTCATTCTATGTACAGTACAGTTGAAAGAGACACACAGTTCCAACACGTTCTTAATCACTTACAAACTGACACAGGCGTTCAAGGGGTTGTTCAGCTCGGCTCCGGTGCCTCAGGATATCAGGACCGCTATTCCGATATCGATTTAATGGTGGCTGCCCGCCCTGATGTTGACCCCCAATCAATCAAGCAGAATTTAACCGACTACTTTCTCCGATTATCCCCTATTTTCGTTAAAGAAAAGCAGTTCGGACCGGACATCTTTTTGCTGATTGTCCTACTCGAGAATCGCTTGGAGTTTAACATCTCCATCGCCCCACTCGAACTACTCCCGGTCCGTTCTCCACTTTGGAACGTCGTGGTCGATCGGGACGGGCAACTCCTCCAACACATGGAGATTGAACATGAGCGTTTTGTTGAGAGCCCGATTCGATACGAGACCAGTGATGTTCCCTTTGAGTTTATCTATGCCTCGCTAGCACTGGAGAAAGAGTTGAAGCGAAACAATCTCATTTATGCTTTGAAGATGCTTGAGACGTTGCGTGAGTTGACGTTGACAGCCCAGACATTGAAAGAGGGACGAAAAGCGCATCAATTCAAGGCTTATCACACATTGAACCGTTCGTTCATCGAGGATTATTTACAGACATATCCTAATTCAATCGACCCGATATCCATCCAACGTGCCAAACAATCGATTCACACTTTATTCTCAGCCTGCTTGGAAGACCATCCACAATTTAAACTTGAACCGTCTATGCAGCGGTTGCTTTATGAAGAATGACAATCAAAAGCGTCTTTGTAGAACAGTTGTTAAATATGGAACGTCCTTTCGACTTGTCCCGCTTTACATTCAAACGATTGTTGGGATGAACGACGAATGGGTTGCTTTCGTGTATAATGAAGCGTAATCCAAATTGCTAATGAAAATTTCTCGAATAGAAGTTTCTTACACGAAAATGAGGTAACCCTATGAATCAACCAAGCTTTTTAGACTATCGCCTAAGCGAAGACATCCAACGCGCACTAGGCATCATGAAATACGAATCACCGACCGAAGTCCAACAGAAAGTCATCCCGCTCGCACTTGAGTGCAAAGACTTAGTCGTCAAAGCCCAAACCGGAAGCGGAAAGACAGCAGCGTTCGGCATTCCGGTCACGGAACTCATCGAATGGGAAGAGAACAAGCCGCAAGTGCTGATTCTCACACCGACACGCGAACTTGCCGTTCAAGTCCGCGAAGATATGACGAACATCGGTCGTTTCAAACGAATCAAGGCGACTGCCGTTTACGGGAAAGAGCCGTTCTCGAAACAACGTGATGAATTGAAACAGAAAACGCATATCGTTGTCGGAACACCGGGACGCGTCATGGATCATATTGAACGGGAGACGCTCGTCCTCGATAAAATTGATTACTTGATTATCGATGAGGCCGACGAGATGTTGAATCGCGGCTTCCTCGCTGACGTCGAAGCGATTCTTCAAGAATTGCCGCGCGATCGCGTGACGATGGTCTTTTCGGCGACATTCCCGAATGACATCGAACGCTTGTGCCAAAAGCACATGAATGAACCAGTCCGTATCGCCATCGAATCGAGCGGTGTCACCGCATCGACGATTGAACATGGTTTGATTGAAGTCCGCCGTGAAGACAAGCTCGCCGTGCTGAAAGATGTGACGGTCGTCGAGAACCCGGACAGCTGCCTCATTTTCTGCCGGACGAAAGAACATGTCGACACGGTGTATACCGAGCTCGACCAAGCCGGTTACTCGTGCGAACGACTCCACGGTGGCCTAGAGCAAGAAGACCGCTTCGCCGTCATGGAAGGCTTCAAGATGGGTAACTTCCGTTATCTCGTCGCGACCGATGTCGCAGCACGTGGGATTGACGTCGATAACGTCAACCTCGTCATCAACTATGACGTACCGATGGAAAAAGAGAGTTACGTGCACCGGACCGGCCGCACCGGCCGTGCCGGAAACGCTGGGAAGGCAATCACGCTCGCAACCCCTCATGAAGGCAAGTTCGTTCGCGCCATTGAGGCATTCATCAAATTCGATATCCCAGAGATGGATGCGCCGAACGCAGCGCAAGTCGCGCGCAACCAAGCTGCGTTCGAAGAGAAGTTGAGCGGACGACGCGTCGTTCGCAACAACAAGACGGCCCGCATCAACCAAGACATCATGAAACTTCACTTTAGCGGCGGGAAGAAGAAAAAACTCCGCGCCGTCGACTTCGTCGGGACGATTGCAAAAATTCCTGGCGTGACAGCAGACGATATCGGGATCATCACAATCAACGATCAAATGACGTATGTTGACATTTTGAACGGTAAAGGCTCACTCGTCCTCCAAGCGATGGAATCCACACCGATCAAAGGCAAAAAGCTAAAAGTTAGTAAAGCTCATAAGTAAACAAGCGAGGTTTCGGAGAGGATGATCTCTCCGGACCTTATTTATGTTTAATCAGCATTTCCGAAAACGCTTTACGATTACATGTCATAAATTCAACCTTTCTCACCTGATTGTCATAAAAATAGCTCAGGCATTGAGCCTGAGCTTATTTTCCTAAATGGTGAAAGTCAATTTTCCCTTCAATCGTCGAACTGAATCCTCGTTGCTCGACTTCGCCTTCGTCTGTCACCTGATAATAATACTCCGAATCCGGCTCACTCGAAAATGTCACGTATATCGTGTATGGATTTGTACTCTCGTACCCCTCGGTCCGAAATGGAATCGTCGTGACAGTGAACGTTTCATTCGGATGTCGTTCTTTGAGTTTGTCTTCAAGGATGATGACGTCCGCCGCGAGTCGACTCTCAATTAAAAACGGACGGATTGCATAAAACACCGCATACGTGAGGATGCAGAGTACAGCCAACAGACGAATCATCGTCCGCCATTTCCCGCGAAATACATATGATGCCGCAAAAATCAGAAAGACGACAACAGCTACCAGCAAATATTCAATCAGCTCTGTCGGATGCACTCGATGGCCTCCATTCGGAATATATTAGTCGAGCAGCTCTTCCGAGATCAACTTGAATCCTTCGATTTCCGTGTCTTCTTCTAGTTCAATCAACAGGCAACGTTTCCCTTTCACGTTCACTTGTCTCACGTACTTCAAGTCTTGCGGGCTGATCGAGATATTGGCGACTTTCGTATTGATTTTAATCGACTTCGACGTGTATTTTGGGACGACGCTACTCGCCTTCATCTCATATTGGCGGTCGTCGACGACTTGTTGGAACGCCTGCTCGACCTTCTCCGTCGTCACGTCCTCGACCCCGCTCGCCTTCAAGACGATTTCGACGGTGCGGGCGTCAATCATCGGCACGCTCTCTTCCTCGTCCTCACGCTCCGCTTCGGCGAGGATCATCTGGTTGATTTCATCGTAAACGGTAGCGAGCGTCCCGACGTTCACTTCTTCACCGATGACGGTCTTGACGACCTCCTCGAACATCGCCTTCTCCTCGACCGCCGTCACGATCTCGGTCCCGTTCAAGACGTTCTCGATGAAGCCGAAGTCCGGCTGGTGCGCCTTCTGGGCCGCATATAGGATATGGTTGACGTCAGCTGCATTGTCCGTGAAGCACGGGAACAAGAAACCGCCGATCGGTGCGTCGAGCTTGATGACCGGATTGATGAAGATATTTGACTTGAACTCTCGCTCGATATAGTCGAACACGAGCGACTGTTTTGGGAGCTCGGTCTGATTGATACTGCCGAGAATGAAGCGCGACGTCCATACTTCGTCACGCATATCAATTTCCGTCTCCTCCGAGTGACGGCGCGTCGGCTTATTGTATTTGAAGCGGATGAACGTGATGACCATATCTTTTTCGAATGGTGCGTCCTGTACCATCTTCAATGCGACCCGCTGCATCATACCGGCCCATTCTTCGATGTCTTCGGTCCGTAATGCCTCATACAATAATGTCTGCGTATGGTCCGTCTGGCCCGATTCTGGATGTTGAAACTTCACTTCGAACAACTTCTCATCGATTTTACCGCCGAGCACTTTTTTGAAATTAGCGAGGAACAGCTCTTGGTGCTCCTGCTCGACAAACGGGAACGAGCGCAGCTCCTCATGGAAAATCTCGTTGCTGTCTTGGCGAATATAAATATTATAAATGTCAGCGATTTTGACCGCTTCCGCATTTAACTTGAAATGCTTGCGGATTGCCGCGATATCTTTTTGATTCATTACGTACCACTCCTTCGTCCTTTACTACAAACCGATTCCATTATACCAATAGTTGATGCTGACGCGTATGTCAGTAGTGCTAAAGCCGGGACGTCTGATGTCATGTATCATGTCCCTGACCTCAACTTTTATAATCGTTAGATTCATTTTTTGTAAATTTGCGTATTTCTCACATCCTTGCCATGTATAGTCGATGTGCATCGTGCGTTTACGATGCACGTCGTTCAGTCGTCATACATACTTAGGAGGCACAAACATGTTCAAAAAATGCATCAGTTCGTTGTTCGCCATCATATTAGTCGCTACATCGCTCCACTTCACGACCCCGACCGCCTCGGCGCTCCCGCCGAACATCCCGTCGAAATCGACCGCGCTGTCTAAATTGAACGCGTTGACGGTGAAGACAGAAGGATCGATGACCGGTTATAGCCGTGACTTGTTCCCGCATTGGAGTAGCCAAGGGAACGGGTGTAACACGCGTCACGTCGTCTTGAAACGCGACGCCGACTCGGTCGTCGACGAGTGTCCGGTCACGACCGGTAAGTGGTACAGTTACTATGACGGCATCACGTTCACGTCGCCGTCTGACATCGATATCGATCACGTCGTCCCATTGGCTGAAGCGTGGCGTTCAGGTGCAAGCAGCTGGACGACAACGAAACGTCAAAGCTTCGCAAATGATTTGAACGGGCCTCAGCTCATCGCCGTCTCGGCCAGCTCAAACCGTTCAAAAGGGGACCAAGATCCGTCGACATGGCAACCGCCACGTACCGGTGCACGCTGTGCCTATGCGAAGATGTGGGTTGAGACGAAGAGCCGTTGGGGCCTCAGCCTCCAATCGACAGAAAAGACGGCCTTGCAAACGGCCATCAACGCCTGCAGCTATTAAGTTTTGAAAGGAGTTCACGATGAACCAGCAATCTTCCATCTTTAAAGCCTCCCACGGTGTCATGACCGAGGAAGTCGGTGTCATCAGTGGAGAACTTGAATTACGGACGACGTGCCAGGAAGACGGCACGCTCGAACTCGCCATCACGTACGTCGGGGCGGCCGAGTGGTACACATTGCCCGGGAAAGACTACAAACTGCATGACGTGCGCGACCACGAGGTCGTGCATCAACTGCTCGTGAACGTCCTCGAGCGGGTATAACAAATGAGCCGACACGGCATCGTGTCGGCTCATTGTTTATACTTCTCTAATAACGTCTTCGGGATGTGGCAGTAATCGTCCGGGCATCGCGCGAGCCGGTCTTGATGCTCGTCCGCGCTCCGGACGTAGTTCGTGAGCGGACACACCTCGACCGCGATTCGGTCCGCGTCGCTGCGACTGTCGATAAACGTGCGCGCGGCTTCCAAATGGCGCGGGTCTGTACTATAGACGCCGGTCCGATACTTTTCACCGACATCCTCGCCTTGGCGATTGACGCTATACGGGTCGATGATTTCGAACAAGTAGTGCATCAAATCCTCCATCGTGACGATGCTCGAATCGAACGTCGTTTTGACGCATTCGGCGTAACCGTCATATGGTCCGTTAAGCGTATCCGTCGTCCCGTTCGCCCGTCCGGCCTCCGTTTCGATGACACCGGGTAACGTCTTGATGAACGCTTGGACGCCCCAGAGGCATCCTCCCGCTATATATACCGTTTGCATCCAATCCTCCCCTTAAAATTTTAGTCAATAATTCCCACGATTAGGTAAAAATGCGCTACGATAAACTCAAATCTTTTATCGGTGAACAGATATGGGGGACTTATTTTGAAAAAACTTATGTGGACCACCTTTTGGACCATCACCATCGTCGCAACCATATATTCTGTCACGACGGGAGAGTCGTTTGTCTCGATGAGTCAGTCCGTTTCGGTTGATCATCAAGAGATGGAACGCTATTTGTCGACCGAAGTGATGGAACCGAACTTCGGCGGTGACGTGTGGACGTCATATCAAATACTCGACACGAATACGACGAAACATGAAGTGTACGTCTGGGCGCTCATCCAAGAGTACGTGCAAGAAGGTGATCGCTTCGAGCAAGGTTCGGGCATGTCCGTCCCCCTTGTATTATACCTTGACGACGATGACGAATCATTTACGATTCAAGGTCATCGGTTGCCGCGTGACGGCTCGTCTTATCCGACCGATTTATGGACCATGTTCCCGGTTCATGTTCAACTCGCGATTTCTCCGCATCCGGACGGGATTGTCACTAAATTACATACGCAAATGGAACAAAAACTTTCGCACAGCCAACATGCGAAAGACGGAAAGGAAGATTGACTTGAAGATCACGAAACGCGTGATACTCATCTCGACCGCGCTTCACCTGTTGTATTTCGTCGCCACGTTCGGGGTCGGATTCATCCGCACACTCAATTATGAACCTGATATCATCGCCGAGGCGGGCAACGTCACCACGCTTCACAACGAGGTGGCCATCGGGACGACCGGGTCGCCATTGATTTACGTCCTCACATGGATCGGCCTTGCCGTCCTTCTGGCGCTCGGGATGTTCACCGCTCAACGGATTCGCCAAGCGCGTTAATCAAGAATACATGCGCTACACGGTCACAGATGCCACTTTAGGAGGGATATCGATTGAATCTTATTCAGCAAATCAGACAAATCTACGTACCGGTGCACGACTTGGATCGTGCGGTCCGTTTCTACCGGGACACACTTGAAATTCCGCTCCTGTTCCAAGCCGGCAGCCTCGCCTTTCTAGAATGCAACGACGTGCGGCTCATGTTGTCGCGTCCTGAGAATGAAGACTTTGCCAAAGCGAGCTCCGTGCTGTATCTCCAAGTGAACAATCTCACTGAGGCGTATGAACAGCTTTTAGCGAAAGGCGTTCAGTTTATCGACGAGCCGCACCTCGTCGCGAAAATGGAGACCCTCGAGACGTGGATGGCTTTTTTCAAAGACTCGGAGGGTAACACGCATGCGTTGATGAGCGAAGTTCACACATAATCTGCATCCACCTAAAAAGGAAATCTACGCGATTGTAGATTTCCTTTTCTTACAGATAGCCGAGCCGTTTCAAATCCTCATAGACGAGAGACGATAGGAGCGTTCTCCCTTTCCCGTTCAAATGGTCCGGATTATGAAAGTACTCGCGCTGATGGATAAACCGTTCGTCAGTCATGTAGTTCAGGAACGGGACGTCCAACTCGAGCGAGGCCAAATGTTGATGGACGAGTCGGTCCATGACCGCTTCATCAAAACAGGCGTTGTAAGACGCGTGGACCGGCTCCATCGCCAATACGACGCGATAGCCTTTCGTCTGACAATACGTGACGATGTCTGTCACGCGTTCCATATTCTGCTCGATGTCACGATTCTCCACAGCTTGTTTATACTGGGCTTCGACCATCTCGTATTTTCGTTCCGAATAGTTCTTGCCGTTATTCACCCACGGTTCGTGCGACTCCCACCTTAAATCACGAATGTCTCGCGACAGCGCCGTATAGACGCTCCCACTATTCAACGCGGGAATCGACGTGTACGTATAGTAATCGAACGTGCTGACCGGTTCGATGTCTTCCCGGTCCAATACCTGATAATAATTTTCTTTCCGGCCAATCTCCGCATTGCTGAACGTGATTTGCGAGAGTGAGACGATGACGACCCCACCCGGACGCAGATGTTCATCAAACTGCTTCAACATCTTCCAGTCATACTCAATCGTCTGGCTCGACATCAAGTCCGTTGATAAAGGCCGTTTTATATAATTCGATTTTGTTCATTGG
Source organism: Exiguobacterium sp. s21 (assembly GCF_018617975.1). Classification (NCBI taxonomy): domain Bacteria; kingdom Bacillati; phylum Bacillota; class Bacilli; order Caryophanales; genus Exiguobacterium; species Exiguobacterium sp. s21. Next base: position 38,818 of record NZ_JACSLF010000013.1, read on the forward strand.
ATTAAATTCTCCCATTTCTTATTGATAATGATAATCATTTGCCGTGTGATTTTATCACATCGGTTTTTTGACGGCAATACGACATCGGATAATCGGGTTGCTCATTGAGAAAAACCGACCATCACTGTTCGATGGCCGGTCTCGGTAGATCATTAGAATCGTTCAATCAATCGTTTGATGGCGGCCAAGATGACGTCCGGCTCATCTCGCTGGATGTAATGGGCGCTCGCTTCGGCAAGGACGAATTCGGAATTTGACGAGATTTGCATGAGTTCTTTCTGCATATCGTTCCAAAATCGTTGCGATTCATTGGAGTAGTGGTCCTTCTTGCCGGCCGCGATGACGATGACCGGAATCTGGAATGCCAGTTCCGTCTCTTTTAATTGCTTCAAACTTTCCATGAACTCTTCGTAGTTCCCTTCGCGGACGAATTGCTGATGGTAGGCACGTTGAAAGTCTTGTGACATCGTCGGCAGGAATCGCTCGCGATAGTCTTTCGGTGTGACGTCGACTAGAACGAGTCCGCTGACGTCTTCTTCATATTCAGCCGCGAACAGCTGCATGTTCACCCCGCCAAAAGAATGTCCGACAAGGAGGTAAGGAGGTTTCGTATTGGTTTCCGTCAGTAGCTGCCTCAGTTCCTGAATCATGTTTCGACTCGTTCTTGGATTCGCGCCGGTTTCACTTTGACCAAGTCCTGCACGATCATATAAGAACACGTTAGCCAACTTCGAAACATCATCTATCAACGGGCTCCAAGAGGTTGAGTCATCACCGTACCCAGCGTCCATGACGACCGTCACGTTTGCGGAATCGTGTTGAATTGATTTGGTGTATAACTTATATTCTGCGAATTGAATCAATTGTTCTTTTATCACAATTTCACCCTTCACATTTAGTAACTTAATATAAAAAGGACGATGATTAGCGGTTAAGCGATAATCGAACGTCCTTTTCATTTGAATGTAGTTCTATAGTTTTCTTTAACGTATTATTTGAAAGTAACACTTACCTCATAACCAAGGTTATCAAAGAAACCAATTAAGAATTTTTCAGCATTTTGTTCTGCTGTATCTAACAAACCAATTTCAACAGCCATATCCTTAATATCTTGTTGCGCCTTCTCCATTAAAACTGTTCCCTCGTCAAACGTGACTTCTCCACGAAACACCCCTTCATCTGAAACATGGGCCACATCACTCATATCGATTGCCGGCTCTTGAAGAAAGCTTGCTTTGGGTAAGACGATAGTTAATTGCTTTGTCTCTTCATTAACGTCAATGTCTTCAGAAGTTATTCCTTTTAAATCAACTCCTGCTATAACCGTACCAGGAACAACAAGTAAGATTTTTTGTTTTGTTCCAGCTAAGTTAAATGGTAATTTTATGCCTAACAATTCATTGCTCTCTTCTTCAATAGTTGCCGAAAGATGCGCCTCAGCCGTTGCAAGCGTCGCAATTTCACGAACTTGATCAACTGTCACAGAGCTTTTATCCTTAGATGCATTTCCAACAAAAAACCAAGTTGCCATTGATCCAAGAAGCACAGTCAATAACGTAACACTCAAGATCACTCCATACCGTCTTTTTTTAATTGGTTCTTGATTCTTTGATGTACGTGCAAATTGTGACGATTTTTCATTTTTCTTGTCCATTCGATGTTCCTCCTATACGAGTTGTTTCATAAACTCGTTTTCAAGTAGTAAAAACATTTAACACTTCGTTTTGAAAACACCAGTCATTCTTTTGCCTAATCTAAAATTTGAATACCGCTCTTTATATGTAAACATTTAAATATCTATGGATAAATCATACTATTATTAATATAAAAAAGGAGAGTAAAATTAGTTTTTCGCATCTTTCTTCAAAAAAATTAAATTAGTTTATGTAATAAAAAAAGAGTGATTGTTGGAATACTATTGAAAAACATCTATGTTATCAAAGCAATCAAAAAGGTTGATGAGCTGACGCTCACCAACCTTTTATTTGAGTTCACTTATGATACGGCTCTCCCTATTAGATTTAAGTGAGGTATATTTGCAATGTTTAAAACTACTCTACATCAACAATTTCCCATCCAGCATTGATAGCTTTTTCAATAAATTGTCCTAAGTCAGCTTCGATGTGTGATTTTTTTATCGCAACTCCTGCAAAGTGTGTTGGTCGACTTAATGCGACATAAGCAGTTTTCAGAGCTTTTCTAGTAGCATTTTTTTTTAATTGATCTTCAAATCGATTATAGTCCTCAAACTCTCCGATTAAGTAATTAGAAATGAGATAACAGTCGTAAAAGAAAGTAGGATCTCTGTAAGGTCCTTCAGATAATTTAGATTCAAGAAGTAGAGTCGACTTGTGTGTCTCCCCTTTTACAGAATGAACCGTACCAAAATAAATTTGATTCTCAATTATTTTTTTTTCAATAGAATGTTCTTTGTCTGTTACAGAATAACTTAGATAAATTCTTACCAAATTTTCACTAAAATAACGAACATACTTACTATAATCAAGAGATATTGTATTTCGCATAAAATGATTCTCACAAAACTCTTTGAGTACATGAAGAATCAATTGCTCTAAGTCTCCGTTTATCTCACCTCTATCTTTTACAATTGAAACAACTAAACTGCTCATTTTAGATTTAATACTCATGTCGTTATTTTCTATTTCTCTTTTTAAAAAAGACACATTATAAGAAATTTTTGGATTTGGTAATATAGATTCATCAACGTCTTTGATTATTTCTAAAATACTCTTCAAAAGTAATTCATAATAACTTTTGATAATGCTTTCTGATCTTGTTTTAACTGATTTAACTTTTTTATATCCATTTTTATACCTCGATAAATCATTATGCGTTAACCCCACAACGGCTATCTTTTTGTTACTTTTATTAAATTCTTCATGATTTTCTTTTAAATTTTCAACAACTTCAATATATTTATTTATAACTTCATTTTCTGTACTATACAAAAACATATGTGGTTTAAATGAACTTCTTCTAACGTCCCCTGTTAAATTTTCATATTTTTTTATACAAGTTGTTCTTAATATTTTTGCTATGCTTTCACCAAATCTAGTACTCTGAGAAATCGAGTCGAAGCCAACTCCCTCTGTTATTTCTTCATGAGGTAACCAGGCATCTGGACCATTATCGTAAAGAGTATAAAGAGCTTGGTAAGGATCACCAAATTTCTGAAAAGTAATTGAAGAGTCATTAAACAGCTTTTTCAGTAAATCGTATTGAAAGGTGCTTGTATCTTGAGCCTCATCTAAGAACACCCATGAAAACCTTTCTTCAAATCCTTTTTTTATCTTCCTCTCATACTTTTTTATATACCATTGTGACAATGATAAAGAATCATTATGTCTAAGTTCGCCTAATTTAATTATTTCCTCTAGGGTTTTTGTTAAAGCGACTTCATAAAAGGAAGGACAATCTTCTCTTAAGAGAACCTCTTTATTATCATTAATTAACAAATGGATTTTCTCAACTTTGGTAGTCGGAGGCGATCCTGAATATGAAGAAGGTTTATGTTTGTTAAAAACCTCTTTAAATCTTTCTTTATATAATTCCTCGTCCCGAAATGAAGGATGGATATCTGGAAAAATCTCATTGTAAGCCTTGAATGCAAAAAAATAATTAAAAAATTCATGGATTGTGCCAACGAAATTCGGGTATCCAATTTCAGTTATACCCATGTTCATTAAACCGCTTTTTATTTCTTCAACAGCCACATTGGTATGAGTAATAATACATAGCCCTTTGAAGTCTTCTTTTTGTTCGTTAAGTAACATTGCTATTTTTGCCATTAGTACAGTCGTTTTACCGCTCCCTGGTCCAGCAACTATATTCCTATCACTTTCAGAAAAGATTACTGTTTTTTGTTCCTCTGAAAAATTATTGCCCTCAGGTAATAATTTTTGTTCAAAGTGAGTTAGAGTTTCATGTTTTTCTACCATTCTATCTTTCTCCTTTTGGTTCAGTTACATGATAGATAGCATTTACTAGATAGCTTAGGTAAGAATCATCCTCTATTGCCTCTTTTATTTCATCGCTCTTTGTTAGTAAATTTTTGGCTAACTGTTGAGCTACTATTGCTTTTGATACTAATTTTTCGTTTACAGGCTTAAACAAAGTATATGCGTTTTTTACTGTGTTTTCTTCTTTGTTCAATTCTATAATTAGAGTATCTAGTTTAGCCATATTACCTTTGCTTTCAGGATTTTTATATCTGCTGTAATGAACTGCAACAGCCAATTCTTTTTTCAAAGAACTTAAAGCTAATACATATTCTAGTGTCCAATGAGGAGCAATAAATACTTCGATATTTGAAGTCTCACTCTTATATTCACTTTCTAATCTTTCTTTTTTATCTTTCTCAAGCATTGAAATATAGTGATTATCGATTTTTTTCAAAGTTAACTCTTTTAATGCTTCATCTTTCTCATCACAAATCAATAAACTATCTTCTAACGCATCTTTAATTTTTTTCAATGTAGAAAATTCTTTTCCTAAAATATCTGTTGATAATTCCTCATCTTTCAACTCATAAATATCAAGAACTTTTTTTAACTGCTCTTCATTTTCAAATGAATATAATTCTAATTTTTTTTCTTCTATCTCATAGTAAATATAGGGTTTTACATCTACATCTGTAATTAATGAAATTGGAAGATTTAATGGTGGTAAACCTCTTCCGATCCATTCTTCAGACCTTGAAAATATTTTGGCGTATCTTTTGAATGCAGTATTTCCCAAATTCACTATTGAGACTCCATACTTATGAAGTGGACGATCTATAACTTCAGCTAATGCAGGTAATAATAAATTCTCTGCATCTCCTTCAACCAAGATTACTCCTCTCGCAAAAAATAGATTAGCTTTAGTTGTATCGAGAAATCTTTCTAAAAACTCATAATCTTCTTTTTCTAGTTTAGTATTTTCAAAATTCATAGGATACGCATTGTTATCGTGAATTAAAATGATGTTCTCAAGAGGAGTTGACGCTGCTAAAGTAGTACTATGTGTTGATATAATAAATTGACCATTACTCTCGTCTTCATCCTCAAGTATACCTTGAAGAAATTTGATCAATCTTAATTGAGCTTGAGGATGAAGATGTGCTTCTATTTCTTCGATTAGTGTTATTGATGGTCCTATTTTTTTCCCCTCATTTAGTAAAAGAAGTTCAGCAGCAATAAATAATAAATTTAAACTCCCGAGACCAGAGACATTATCATCTAAATCTAAACTTAATTTTTTCAAGATATCGCTTAGTTTGGCAGGAGTAACTTGAAACCGTGGTTGATAAACGTTGGTACTATCTTTTCTACTCTTATTAAAAAATTCGTTTAAATACAATGTAATTTCACCAATAATTGTTTTTTCATCTTTATAGGTTGTTTTAAAAAAGTCTTCAATCTTTTGATTTGTTTCAGACACAATTTCTTCTAATATGTGTGTTTCATTCTCAGCTGCTCGAAATGCTGAATGTCCACTTAAAATTTGAGCAAGTCGCGATTTAAAGCCAGGTCTTAATTCATTTTCAGCATCACGTAGTGGCTTAAGGTATGTTGTTTTTAACAATTCTTTTGGAATTCTTTCTAAATTAAAGTCTGCATTTAAGGGTCCGGCTTTGATGTTTTTTTCTATTTTTTTCCCGATATAATCATTGTTTAATGTTTTTGCAGTTAATCTAACTTCTAACTCAAATTCATTCATGCTATTGAATGATAGCCACTCTAGAAATACTCCCGCTTCTTCTTCCGTTAAATCTGCGAATATACACTCTATTTTTAAATTGTCTTTTGTTCCATAAGCATCTGAATAAAAATCCTTATCCGTTATTCTTGGATTTTCTGCACTTAATGTTCCTAAAGTTAAATATATAGCATCAATAATTGAACTTTTCCCAGCATCATTTTCTCCAATTATTATGTTAAATCGTTTATTAAACTCAACTTCAACTCCTGGTGCACCGTCTTCTCTCTCCCCAAATTTTCTAAAGTTCCAGATTTTTATCTTTTTTAAATACAATGTCATATCCTCCTTAACTCGACTTTCCAACATTTTACTATAAATAATGTGTACTTTGCTTTGCAAAAAAAAAGCAACCAGTTTGATTGCTTTTTAAACCTCATTTATTTATGATACGGCTCATTCCGGTTAATCCGATACGCCCGATAAATCTGCTCACACAAGACGAGCTTCATCAATTGATGCGGGAACGTCATTTTTGAGAAGGAGATCGTGTCGTCCGAACGTTTCATGACGTCATCCGATAAGCCGAGCGATCCGCCGATGACGAACGCGATTTTGCTCTTCCCGTACGTCGCCAAGTTGTCGAGCTCGCGGGCGAACTCTTCGCTCGTCCGTTGTTTGGCGTCGATGGCCAAGGCAATCACATGCGTGTCCGGACTGATTTTCGCCAAAATCCGCTCGCCTTCTTTTTGTTTTACTAGAATCATGTCCGCTTCACTCAAATGCTCGGGCGCTTTCTCGTCCGCGACCTCGATTTCCTGCACTTTCGCATAGGCCGACAGGCGTTTTGTGTACTCGGCAATCCCTAGTTTCAAATACTTCTCTTTTAGTTTGCCGACCGTGATAATTGAAATATTCATCCAATTCTTCCTTTTTCCACAGTTTTTTTGGAGTTATCCATAGGGTTATCCACAGAGTTATCCACAAATCCACATGTTGATAATCATTTTTTGCTTGACACAACATATGTTGCGTCGGCATCGCAGAACTCACATGTCACTTGTCCACTTGTGGATAGTTCTTCGAGCAACGGGTATTCCCCCGTCTCATCGACAATGATATCTAACGCGATTTCAACATGTTCCTTGCATACTTTTTTTTCCACAAAGTTTCCTCCTTAAAAAAGAAGCGTCGCCGCTCCTTTAGGTTGCTTCAGTTAATGTGGCCTCGGTCTTGCCTGCCTTGCCGCGTCGCGTATATTCAATCGTGACGTTATCGCCAACCGTGGCGTCACGATACAGCGCGTCCCGCAAATCGACGTAACGTTTGATGTCGCGGTCGCCGATTTTGACGATGACGTCACCGACGCGAAGTCCGGCCTCTTCGGCCGGACTGCCGGGCGTGATTGCCTCGACGAACACCCCGTCTTCGTTGTCAAAACTAATCCCATACTCTTCCCGGACGTTACCCGGTACGGCGATGACTTCTTGAATCGTGACGCCGAGCTGGGCCCGCGTCACTTTCCCATCACGCTCGAGCATATCGATGACCGGCAGCGCAACGTTGACGGGAATCGAGAAGCCGACCCCTTCGACGCTCGCCTCGGCGATTTTCATCGAGTTGATGCCGACGAGCTCGCCACGGATGTTGATGAGTGCCCCGCCGGAGTTCCCCGGGTTGATGGCGGCGTCGGTCTGGATGACCTCGGCGTTATAATCCATGAGGCCATCACTGTTCGTATCGACCGGCACGGTGCGTTCGACACCACTGACGATACCACGGGTGACCGAGTTTGAAAAGACGCCGAGCGGATTGCCGATCGCCATGACGGTCTCGCCCGCTTGAAGTACGGTCGAGTCACCGAGCGGGATCGGGGCGACATCGATATTGGCGGGCAGTTCGACCGATGCGACAGCTAAATCGTTGAGCGGGTCTTCTCCGAGAATCGTCGCCGAAGCGACTTGTCCGTCAGAAAACGCGACGTTGATCTCGTCCGCTTCTTCGATGACGTGGAAGTTCGTGACGATATACGCCGTGTCGCCGTCGACCTTATAGATGACACCAGAGCCCGCTCCGGCCTCCCACTGCGAGTCCGAGGTGAACGCCCGCTGGATGTTCGTAATGCTGACGACGGACGTTTTAGCGCCCGTCACAGCGCTCGTGATGTCGGATTCCGTGATGGTGACGGCTTGTTCCGTCCGAATCAGTTCATTTGTCACAAAACGAGAGGTTGGGGAATCCCAGAGCATCATCGCCAAAAAGAACAAAGCCGCTCCTAAGAATCCGCCAACCCCTCCGAGTAACAACGGTTTTAAGTTCATTCGCGGCTTATGGCGCACATGTTCTTCTTGTTTCGGGCGCCATTCGCTGCGAGATGGGTACGTCGGTTTTACATCGTTCATTGTATCTGCTTCGTGCTCTAAAGGTTCGACGTCTTGAGGTTCATACTCATGGTGTCTCTCTTCATTCACGACGCGTCCCCCCTTCAAGACAGTGTGTTATCTGTCTTTTCCCAAGTTCGCTTATAAAGAAACGAGCGAAGTGGGGGTCGATGGGTCGGTATCGCACAATTTGATGCGACCGAGGTCGACATCGCGCATCCCGAGTGTTTGGGACACGCTCATTTGAGCGAGTTCTTTCATATTGTTATCTTTACTGAGGTGGGCCAAATAAATCCGTTTCGTCTGGTCTCCGATGACCTCGCTCATCGCGATGGCCGCGTCTTCGTTCGAGACGTGACCGTAGTCCCCAAGAATCCGTCGCTTGACGCTCCACGGGTACCGTCCCATTTGAAGCATCGAGACGTCATGGTTCGATTCGAAAATAAAATCATCGGCCCCACGGATGACGCCTTTCATCCGATCGGACACATAGCCCGTATCGGTGATGTGGGCGAGGCGTCTGCCTTCATGCGCGAACTGGTAGAACATCGGGTCGGCCGCGTCATGGCTGACATTGAACGACTCGATTTCGATATCCCCGAACTGTTTAATCTCCCCTACCTCGAAGTGAAACTTCAAGGCCGGGTCGACTTTTCCAATCAACGATTCCATCGCATCCCACGTCTTCGCGTTCGCATAAATCGGTAAGTTATATTTTCGAGCGAGAATCCCGACACCTTTAATATGGTCGGAGTGCTCATGTGTGACGAGCAGTGCATCGATCCCATCAAACGATCGTCCAATCTCAGTGATGCGTTGTTGCATCGCCTTCCCGGTCAATCCGGCATCGACGAGCAATTTCGCCCGTTCCGTCTCAATGTAGAGGGCGTTCCCGGTCGAACCGCTCGCAAGCACACTATAGCGTAAAGTCACTCGATCACTCCTTTCATTCTTCTGAATCAAATTCGACCCGTTCGACGGTCCCATCGATCGCATTGACGAAGTAGACGTCCTCGTCAATCGTGATCGACCAGAGCGGCGGCATGATAATCAAGCTGCCGGAACTGTCGAGCGGCAGGCTATAGAAGCCCGTGTTGATGGCCCGCATCTCTTGGTTCGGCTGGAAGTACTTCCGGGCCGCGAGTTGCGAGATCGCCTCGCTCGCCGTCAAGACGAGATCGTCTTGCGACTTCGAGGACAAGTTCGTCAAATGACGTTGTTTATAGTCGGTCACTTCAAGCGCTTCGTTCAATTGAAGCAACAGGAGCGACGGACCGATGTACTGCTCGGTTCCCCCATCGATCTCGGGGTTCGAGAAGATCTTATTGTTCTCATACGTCTGTGCGAAGGCGACTTGACGCGTCTCGGCGTCATAGCGCCAGTACGCATACTCGGAACCGAACGGGACATACTCGGAGACGAACGTCGACGCAGTCGTCCGTAAATCGTCTTGATCGAGCGGGACCGGCTGTTTGAGCTCGACTTCGAGTTGCATATTGTCGAGCGTCGTCGCCAGTTGGGCTTCCCGGTTCTTCGTGATCATCGAGGCCGACATCTGTTCCGACGACCCCGTCAAATAACCGATATCCCGACCCATCCGCGGCAACTTCGACGCATCGACGTTTCGTTGGTCCAAGATTTGCGCAATCGACGTATTGTCGTTCGTCACGACCTCTGTCGCCCACGTTTCCGTCAAAAGCTGGAACAACAGGTAGATGTTCAGCGCGAGGAAGGCGAAGAGAAGAATCGTTTTCGCTTTACTCCAATCCACGATACATCATCCTTTCTGTCCAGTCATCCGGTTGATCGAATGGGATCCATCTTCCGGCTTCCCGAACGAACCAGTTCGGGGAGAACGTGACGTAACGGCTCGTGTCTTCATTGTATTCAATCTCATAGCCGAGTCGAATCTCGGTCACGTTTTCAAATCGTCCGGCATTGACGAGCGTATCGACCACATCTTGTCCATCCGCGAGCTGTGTCGTCCCGACCGAGATCAAGCGATCGATCTCGAGATGGTGCCGAGTGATCGACCGGACTTGTGTCCCGTCGTTCTCGACACGCAGCGTCGATAAGTCGACGGCATCGTTGTTGATAAACGCCTCCCGTTGACTGAACACCGGGAAACCCTTCACGTGAAACCGGAACACGGTCGTTTCAAAACCTTTGTTGGCCGGAGTGATCGCATCAAACCGAAGCGACAAACCTTGGCTCTCCGACGTCTCATCGACCCAACCTCCGTGGAAGTTGACGAACTCGACGATCGTGTCGAGTCCGATGACCGACTCCTGTTCCGAACTGTTGCGTGATAAGTTTCGATAACGGCTCGCGTTCAGGTTCGCATCATATTCGGCGACGCTAATCCCGTTCGTGAGTGCGCCCACGGAGCTGGCCGGATCGACTTCCTGCACGTTCGGGTCGCCCGGGAAGAACGTATCGCGCATCCAATCAAGACGGGCCGAGATTTGAATCTGAGATACGTCGTAAGCGAACAGCTCGTTCATCTCCGGTCCGACGACGGGGATGTAGTTGACGCGTTCATCCGTGTACGTGACACGACGCATCGATCGGTCTGAGTCTTTCAAGAACAGACTGTTGACGTCCCCTTGGCCGACTTTCGACAAACGTCCTTCCCAAAGTGATTGGTCGCTCATGATCGTGCGGATGCGCCACGTGTCGTCCTCCATGAAGATGAGGGCCCGCTGTGGCACTTTCCCGGACAAGCTGTATGAGCCCGGAAGCATGTAGCTGAGTGTATCCGCATAATACGGCTCCGGTAAAATCAATTCGACGGCCTCATCGACACCCGCATACAAACTCGGGACGTTCTTGACGGCGAGCGGTTTAAATTCGCTCGCCTCGAACGACTCCCGGATGACACGCATAATCTGTTTCGGTGAGTTTTTCGTGGCGAAGACGGCGTTGTTCTCGTGGACGACCGTCTGGGCCGGTACGATGACTTGGCGCGGTTGTCGTTGCAGCGACTCATCCACCGTCGCGACTTGCGTCTCTGACTGGACCGACTGATACTTCGGATGGTAGTCCCAGAGGATGACCGTTTGGACGATGGACGTGACGATCAAGGTGAGCAAGACGAGCGATTTTACTAGTTCTGGCTTCGCCAAGAAGCGTGGTCGTTCCATCAGTCATTCACCTCCACGATCGTATCGAATGGGATGGTGAAGTAAATCGTCGTCCCGCGTCCGAACTCACTCTCGGCCCAAATGTCGCCGCCATGGGCGGAAACGACTTCTTTGGCAATCGACAAACCAAGTCCGGTCCCGCCGATATTGCGGGCCCGAGCCTTATCGACCCGGTAGAACCGTTCAAAGATTTTCTTCAAATTCGATTTCGGAATGCCGACCCCTTCATCTTTAATACCGATGACGAGTCGCTTGGCACGGAGCATCGTCCGGAACGTGATCGTCCCGCCTTCTGGCGAGAACTTGATGGCGTTCGTAATGATGTTGTCGATGACCTGCGTCATCTTATCTTGATCGGCGTGGACGTATACCCGGCGTTTCATGAGCTTCCGGCGGAACTGGATCGTCTCGCCTTTCGTCATCTCATGCCGGTCGATGATGTCGTTGAAGAACTGGATAAAATCGAACTTCACTTTTTGCATCGTATACTCTTTGCTGTCCATCTTCGATAGCTGTAACAGATCGTTGACGAGGCGAATCATCCGCTCCGTCTCATTCTGGGTCGTCTCGAGGAAGCGCGGGGCAAGCTCATCGTCCTTGTATGCGCCTTCCGCGAGCACTTCGAGGTAACTCCGCATCGTCGTGAGCGGCGTCCGCAGCTCGTGGCTGACGTTCGCGACGAACTCACGGCGGTCTTGCTCGACTTGTTCTTGCTCGGTCACATCGTGCAGAACGACGATGAGACCGGTGATTGGTCCGCTATGCTTTTGGATCGGTGAGAAGTAGGCGCGGACGAGGAATAGTTCTTCGTCCGTACTGAGGTCGATCAGTTTTGGCGGCATCGTCCCGTCTTCCGGAATGACGATCTCGTCATCGAATTCGAGCAAGTTCTGTAGGTTCGCCCCCATCGCTTCTTCTTCAGCGAGCCCGATCATATCGCGGGCTTGGTCGTTCATCAAGATGACGCGCAACGAACGATCCGTCGCGACGACCCCGTCCGACATGTTCTCGAGGACGCTCGTCAAGCGGCGCCGTTCGGCTTCCGTCGTTGCGTTCGCCTCCATGAGTTCATCGGTCAATTCGTTGAAGGCGTAAGCAAGTTGGCCGACCTCGTCGTCGGAATAGACTTTAACTTTCCGCGAGAAATTCCCTTTTTGCATCTCGACGGCTTGACGACGCATATCCGCAATCGGTCGCGTGATCGTCCGTGACAGCAACACCCCAAGGATCGATGTGATGATGAGAGCGATGAGCGTCCCGGTCGCGAGAATCCTCGTCACTTGTTCCATTTGGTTATAGATGGACTGCATCGAGGCCTCGATATAGATCATACCGGTCGTCGTCCCATCGACCTCGGATTTGACCGGGACGGCGACGACACGCATGCGTTCGTTCGAGTCTTCATAGACGAGCGTCTCTTGCGCTCCGCTCGTCGCAAACGATTTTTGAATAAACGAGTTCGCCGTCCGTTGTCCGACGAGACTTTGGTTATTCGGATTCGACGTCGCCCGGACGACACTGTTCGTGTCGATAATCTGGACTTCGCGAATGTCATCAGCTAGCGTCGTGCTCTCCGTAAACTCAGACAGCAGTTGATCCAGTACCTGGTTCAACTGCTGGTCCGAAGTCGAGTCACCGCCGTTCGATGCGATCCCTTCACTGACGTTATAGCTCAGAAGGTTGGCGCGATCGACGAGCGACTGCGAGAAGTTGTTGATGTATTGTCGTTCGAGGGAGCGCACAAAGTACACTCCGATGACTTGCATCGCAACAAGAATGAGCAGCGCATAGATGACGACGAGCTTCCACTGGATAGATTTAAAGAAGTTCGTCCGTTTCATCGTTTAGTCTTCTTCTCCTGCTTTTAAATAGTAACCGACACCACGGCGCGTGATGATATACGTCGGCGTCGATGGGTTGTCTTCGACTTTCTCGCGCAAACGTCGGACCGTCACATCGACCGTACGGACATCGCCGAAGTAGTCATAGCCCCATACCGTCTGGAGCAAATGCTCGCGCGTCATGACTTGCCCGATGTTTTGGGCAAGATAATGGATGAGCTCGAACTCACGGTGTGTCAGTTCGATTTTCTCTTCCCGTTTCGTGACCATGTATGAATCCGGATGAATCGTCAAGTCACCGATGACGATATCATTGGCGTTGGCACCTTTCGTTTCTGGGGACGGGGCCGTTGCATGACGGCGCATGTTCGCCTTGACGCGGGCCAAGAGCTCGCGCGAGCTGAACGGCTTCGTGACGTAATCGTCAGCACCGAGCTCGAGTCCGAGCACTTTATCGATCTCAGAGTCTTTCGCCGTCAACATGATGATCGGCATATCGTACTTCTTCCGGACTTCACGGCATACTTCCATACCGTCTTTGAGCGGCAACATGATGTCGAGCAAAATCAAATCTGGTTTGACTTCTTCGACTTTCACGAGCGCTTCTTCCCCGTCATAGGCGACGTGGACTTGGTAACCTTCTTTTTCAAGCTTAAACTTCAATATATCTGCGATTGGTTGTTCGTCATCTACCACTAAAATCGTACGATCCATTCAGTGAGTCCTCCTCTTATCGTTAAACGTACATGTCTACATTGTAACTCTTTTTCTATAGGTTAGAAAGCGTGGTCCATTTCCGTGGAAATGAAAAGAGAGCCACGAGGGCTCTCTGTCTTATGCTTCGTAAATATCACGTAAGATGACCGTCTGCTCACGTGCCGGTCCGACCGAGAACGTCAACAATTCGATACCTGTCAACGCTTCGATGCGCTTGACATAGTTCTGCGCGTTCACCGGCAAGTCTTCGAACTTGCGAACGCCTGTGATGTCTTCTGTCCAGCCTGGGAGCTCTTCAAACACCGGTTTGCACTGTTCGAGCACGCGGAAGTTCGGCGGGTACTCGTCGAGGAGCTTGCCTTCGAACTCGTATGCCGTACAAATCTTGAGCGTCTCAAGACCTGTCAACACGTCGATTGAGTTGAGGCAAAGGTCTGTGATGCCGCTGACGCGGCGCGAGTGGCGGACGACGACCGAGTCGAACCAACCGACGCGACGCGGGCGTCCTGTCGTCGTACCGTACTCTTTTCCGACTTCACGGATCGTGTGACCGATCTCATCGTCAAGCTGGGTCGGGAACGGGCCGTCTCCGACACGTGACGTGTACGCCTTACAGACGCCGACGACGTGATGGATCTTCGATGGTCCGATTCCGGCACCGCTCGATACGCCGCCTGAAGCTGCGTTCGATGATGTGACGAACGGGTACGTTCCATGGTCGATGTCGAGCAAGACACCTTGTGCGCCTTCAAATAACACTTTCTGTTCTTCGTCGAGCGCGTTGTTCAACACGACCGATGTATCACATACGTACTTGGCGAACTGTTGGCCGTACGCGTAATATTCTTCGAAGATGTCATCGAATTCAATCGCATCGACTTCATACATCTTCACGAACATGCGGTTTTTAATCGCGAGGACGGTCTTGAGCTTCTCGGCGAACACTTCTTTGTCGAGAAGGTCAGCGATGCGAATCCCGATACGCGCCGCTTTGTCCATGTAGCAAGGACCGATCCCTTTGAGCGTCGTCCCGACTTTGGCGTCGCCTTTCGCGTCCTCTTCGAGCTTGTCTTGCAATTGGTGGTACGGCAAGATGACGTGGGCCCGGTTCGAGATGCGGAGGTTATCCGTACTCACGCCACGCTCGTGCAAGTACGCGAGCTCCGTGACGAGCGATTTCGGATTGACGACCATCCCGTTCCCGATGACACATGTTTTGTCCGAGTAGAAGATCCCCGATGGAATCAAGTGAAGTTTATACTTCGTATCGTTGAAGACGATCGTATGACCAGCGTTGTCTCCCCCTTGATAACGCGCGACGACCTCGGCCTGCTTCGATAAGAAGTCCGTGATTTTCCCTTTACCTTCATCGCCCCACTGCGTTCCCACTACGACTACTGATGACATAATGAATCCTCCTTGTAGATAAACGTTCTATTCAAACCATCCGTAAGTGTACACTTGCTTCTCGTGAAAGTCAACCTAATACCGAACGATATTTTTATATTGTAACCTTTCGTTCGTTATTGACGCATCATTTCCCATCCAACGAATGAATTCTTCAAAAATTGAATACGTTTAGGTCCAAAGACCGACAAAAAAGGCGACGTCTCGTGACGTCGCCTTTGGCGGAATGACTCGTTCTACATCTGTGGCGCAAAAGCTTGCGTCTCCATGTTGACGAACTTGTTATATTCTTTTCGGAACGAGAGCTTGACCGTGCCGGTCGGACCATTACGCTGTTTGGCGATGATGATCTCGATCGTGTTGGCGTCTTCACTCTCTTTATCGTAATAGTCGTCCCGGTAGAGGAACGCGACGATATCGGCATCTTGCTCAATCGCCCCGGATTCCCGGATATCTGACATCATCGGCCGCTTGTCTTGACGGCTCTCAACACCACGTGAGAGCTGGGACAAGGCGATGACCGGCACTTGAAGCTCACGCGCGATCGCTTTGAGCGTACGCGAGATTTCCGAGACTTCTTGTTGCCGGTTCTCGCCCGGCTTGCCGTTCCCGACGATGAGCTGCAAGTAGTCAATCATAATCATGCCGAGGCCGTGCTCTTGTTTCAAGCGACGGCACTTGGCTCGGATCTCGTTGACCCGGAGACCCGGCGTATCATCGATATAGATACCGGCTTGTGACAGCGACGACATGGCGAGCGAGAGACGCCCCCAGTCCTCGGCCTCGAGCCGACCCGTCCGTAGACGCTGGGCATCGATATTGCCTTCCGCACAGAGCATCCGCATGACGAGCTGCTCGGCACCCATCTCCAAACTGAAGATGGCGACGTTCTCGCCGGTACGGACGGCCACGTTTTGCGAGATATTCAAGGCGAAGGCCGTCTTCCCGACGGAAGGACGGGCCGCGACGATAATGAGGTCGTTACGTTGAAACCCAGCCGTCATCTTATCGAGATCGCTGAACCCGGTCGCGATGCCGGTGATTTCGCCGCTCGATTGGTGCAGTTTTTCAATCGTCGAGTAGGCGTCCGATAAGACGGAACCGATCGGATGAAAGCTCGACTGCCCTTTTCGTTGCGAGACTTTCAAAATGTTCCGCTCAGCATCTGACAGGACGGCATCGACCTCGTCTTGGCGTTCATAGCCGTCCGAGACGATATTCGTCGCAGTCCGAATCAAGCGGCGGAGTGCCGCCTTTTGATCGACGACGTTCAAATAATACCCGATGTTCCCGATGGCTGGAACCGCCTCGGCGATTTCCGCCAAATAGTTCAATCCACCGATCTCATCGAGAATACCTTGGGCTTGAAGCTCCGAACTGAGCGTGACCAAATCGACGAGTTCGCCCCGGTCATTGATTTTCAGCATCGCCTCAAAGATTCGTTGATGGCTGACACGATAAAAGTCGTCCGGGTCGACCCGTTCCGAGGCCGTGATCAGCCGATCGGAATCGAGGATGACGGCCCCGAGGACAGCTTGTTCCGCTTCGACGCTATGTGGCGGGGTATTGACTTGAATCGCATCACTCATACGTGTCTACCTCACCTTCACGCTTCTTGAACATGAACGTTTAACATAGCCGTGACGTCGTGGTGCAACTTCACCGGCACTTTCGTAAACCCGAGCGCTTTGATTGGGTGTTCGAGCTCGATTTTACGCTTGTCGATCTTGTAGCCCATCCCTTTCAACGCTTCACCGATTTGTTTGCTCGTGACCGATCCGAAGACGCGACCGCCCTCACCTGACTTCGTCTTGACGACGATCGTCTCTTTTTCAAGCTTGTCCTTCAACTGCAGGGCTTGTTTCAATTCTGCTTCAGCCGCTTCTTCGGCGCGTCGCTCTTTTGCGGCGAACGCCTTCAAGTTACCCGGTGTCGCTTCGACCGCCAAGTTCTTTTTAAAGAGTACGTTCTTCGCGTAAGCGTCCGCGACGTCTTTGACGTCACCAGCTTTACCTTGACCTTTAACATCTACTTTTAAAATGACTTTCATTCAGAATCCTCTCCCTCTGTTTCATCTGTCATATAATGATCAATCGCTTCTTGTAATAACGTTTTCGCCTGTTCCGGGCTCACGTTCAATTGTGTCGCCGCATTCGTCAAATGACCGCCCCCGTCCAGCATCTCCATGATGACTTGGACGTTGACATCACCGAGCGAACGGGCACTAATGCCGGTTCGGCCGTCGGGTAAGACGGCGATGACGAACGATGCTTTGACGCCCTCCATATTAAGGAGCTGGTCAGCGGCTTGGGCGATCAACACTTGATGGTGCACTTCATCGTCCGAGGCGACGGCGATCGCCATGCCGTCGGAATAGATGTCCGTGTTTTCGAGAATATGAGACTGTTCGATATACGAATCGAGGTCTTGCCGCATGAAGTGCTGGACGAGCACGGTGTCTGCCCCTTGAATCCGAAGGAAGGAAGCGGCATCGAACGTCCGTGACCCGGTCCGCAAGGTGAATCCTTTCGTGTCGACCACCATACCTGCGAGGAGCGACGTCGCTTCTAAAATCGATAGCTTGCGCGTACCGGCCTGATACTCGATCAACTCCGTTACGAGTTCGCACGTCGAGGATGCGTACGGCTCCATATAGACGAGGACCGGATCTTCAATGAACTCTTCACCACGGCGATGGTGGTCGATGACGACGACCCGTTCCGCGCGGTCTAGAATATCCCGCGAGATGACGAGCGACGGCCGGTGCGTATCGACGACGACGAGGAGCGTCTGTTCGTCGATGAGGGGTTGAGCCTCGAACTCGGTCAAAAAACGGCTATACAGCTCTTCGTCGTTTTCGACTTCATTGACGAGACGTTGGATCCCAACGCTCGTCTCGCCGGCCGGGATGACGACGTACGCCTCACGTCCGACAAATTCAGCCAGTTTCATGATGCCGATGGATGCTCCAAGCGAGTCCATATCCGGGTTTTTATGCCCCATGATCAGGACACGGCTCGACTCGCGAATCAAATCACGCATCGAGTTCGAGATGACGCGGGCGCGAACCCGGGTCCGTTTCTCGGTCGGGTTCGTCTTGCCGCCGAAAAAGCGGACTTTCCCGTTATGACGTTTGACGACGACTTGATCCCCGCCGCGTCCGAGCCCTAAATCAAGGCTCGATTGCGACAAGTTCCCCAGTTCCGTCAGCGTCGTCTCCCCACAACCGATCCCGATGGAGAGTGTGAGCGGAATTTTATGCTCTTTCGTCGCCTCACGGACCTCATCGAGAATCGAGAATCGATTGTTCTCGAGTTCGGAGAGCGTCCGTTCGTTCATCACGAGAAAGAAACGATCGGCTGCCGTTCGACGCATATAGATGTGGTATTTTTGAGCCCATTGGTTCAAGAGGACGGTCACGCGTCGATTGATTTCACTCCGGACCTGTTCATCCACAGCGGTTGACATCTCGTCATAGTTGTCTAAATATAAGACGCCGATCACCGTCTGCGTTTCCGAGTATTTTTGTTCAATCTCTGCCTCATCCGTCATGTCGAACAAGTAAAGGGTCTGATATTCCTTATTGTAGAGGACCCGATAAACGCGGTCTCCGACTTCGATGGTCGCCTCGTCCTCTTCTTCCTCAATCAACTCGGTGAACGCCGAGTGAATCGAATCGATCGAGATCCCGAGTTCCATCTCGAGCTCAAAGATGAGTCGAGACTGTTCATTGAACCAGCTGATGCGACGAGTTTCGTCAAAGACGAGAATCCCAATCGGCATGCCGGTGAGCGCTTCTTTCCCCACGTCTTCGATTCGATGCGACAAAGAATGGACGTATTGTTCCCACGCCTTGCGTTCTCGTCGAATCGTCACTTGCTGATAGATGAAAAAAATCAGCGTGCCCACGAACAGGGTGATTGCCGCCACAATGCTGTAGAACGCCAATCCTAACGCGACAAGCAGTCCAATCACATATGGAACGGCGTGACGCGCGTACTGGTTCTTCACTGATGTTATTGCTTCACCACTGTACATGTGTGCCTCCTAAAATGAGTGGTGTTCCACCCATGATATCTAAATGGTTTCTGCTCTATCATACCATATCCGTCCGTTTCACTTACACTCCTACATCGGCTCGGAAAACAAAAAACGACCTATCCCGAGGGATAAGCCGTGTGTCAAAAATTACTCTGCAACGTATGGAAGCAAAGCCATTTGACGTGAGCGCTTGATAGCGACAGTAAGTGGACGTTGGTATTTCGCTGAAGTACCAGTCACACGACGTGGAAGAATTTTACCACGCTCCGAAACGAAGCGTTTGAGCAATTCTACGTCTTTATAATCGATATGAGTGATGTTGTTCGACGTAAAGAAACATACTTTACGACGACGACGACCTCCTGGACGACGTGCCATGTGAAGACCTCCTTTTTAGTTTAGTTTCGAATCGACGCGATCAAAATGGTAGATCGTCATCCGATAAGTCGATTTTTCCGCCACCCGAGAACGGGTCAGCTTCAAAACCTTTGTTTGAGTTCGAGGACTGAGATGAAGTCGAAGAAGCGGCTGCGCCCCATCCTGATCCACTTGACTCACCACCACCGAAGACATCTCCAGCCGGTGCTGTATCACGTTGCGTTGAAGCACCGCGTGGTTCAAGGAAGCGTACGCTATCGGCTACGACTTCTGCCCGGTAACGACGTTGGCCATCTTGACCTTCGTAACTACTGATTTGAAGGCGACCGTCTACGCCGGCCATGCTGCCTTTTTTCAAATATTGTGCTACGTTCTCTGCTTGTTTGCGCCAAACGACACAATCAATAAAGTCCGCCTCGCGCTTCCCATCTTGTCCAGTGAATGGACGATCGCAAGCGAGAGTGAAGCGAGTTACGGCAATCCCGCTCTGCGTATAACGCATTTCTGGATCGCGTGTCAATCGACCAACTAACACAACTCGGTTAATCATCTCAAAGCTCCCCTTTCGCAATATGAAGCGTTAAGAATTAACGCTCGTCTTTAGTTGTCATTTGACGGACAACGTCATCAGAGATCTTCATGAGACGCTCTGTTTCTTGAATCGCTTTAGGCTCAGCAGTGATGTTGAGAAGAACGTAGTGTCCTTCGCGCATCTTGTTGATTTCGTAAGCGAGACGACGTTTACCCATGTCTGTTGTTTTATCAACAGTACCACCGTTTTCAGTGATGACGTTGTTGAAGCGTTCGATTAAAGCTTTCTTAGCTTCCTCATCAACTGATGGACGGATAATGTAAAGAAGTTCGTATTTACGCATTATCTTTCACCTCCTCTTGGACTAACGGCTCCTACCGGTTGTAGGAGCAAGGAGCAAACAATTGTTTTACTCACGTCATAATATACTATCAAACTTCTGTTCATTTTACAATACGTTTGCGGAAAATGGCTTAAACGTTGAAGCGGAACGTGACAACATCGCCGTCTTGGAAGACGTATTCTTTTCCTTCTGAGCGAAGTTTCCCTTGTTCTTTAACTGCCGTCATGTTGCCGGCAGCTGACAAGTCTTCATACGATACGACTTCGGCACGGATGAACCCACGTTCAAAGTCAGAGTGGATGACGCCCGCACATTGTGGAGCTTTCATGCCTTGCTTGAACGTCCAGGCGCGCACTTCTTTCTCACCAGCCGTGAAGTATGTGGCGAGACCGAGCGTCGAGTAGGCGGCACGAATCAATTGATCGAGCCCCGACTCTTCGATGCCGAGGTCTTGCAAGAACTCAAGGCGCTCTTCTGGCTCGAGTTCTGAGATTTCTTCCTCGATGCGAGCACAGATGACGATTACTTTCGCCTCTTCTGTCGCGGCGTGTTCACGAACTGCTTGGACGTAAGGATTTTGGTCCGCGTCAGCCACTTCGTCCTCACTCACGTTCGCGACGTAAAGCATCGGCTTCATCGTGAGCAACTGGAAATGTTTGACGATAGCGAGTTGATCCTCTGTCAATTCAGCAACACGAGCCGGGCGCTCCGATTCGAGGACTGCTTGAACGATTTCAAGTGCTTCGAGCTCTTGAGCTGCGCCTTTGTCTTTCGACTTGACCATTTTTTGAACGCGTGTGATGCGTTTCTCGACCAATTCAAGGTCGGCCAAAATCAATTCGAGGTTGATGGTCGTGATGTCATCGATCGGTGAGACTTTACCCGCGACGTGTGTGATGTTGTCATCTTCAAAGCAACGGACGACTTGGCAAATCGCGTCGACTTCACGGATGTTAGCCAGGAATTTGTTTCCGAGCCCTTCCCCTTTTGACGCACCTTTTACGATTCCGGCGATGTCTGTAAACTCAAATGCGGTCGGTACGGTCTTCTTCGGTTTGACGAGTTCCGTCAACCGGTCAAGACGCGCGTCCGGTACTTCGACGACCCCAACGTTAGGGTCGATCGTGGCGAACGGATAGTTGGCTGCCTCTACACCGGCTTGCGTGATGGCGTTAAATAATGTCGATTTCCCGACGTTCGGTAATCCGACGATTCCTGCTGTTAATCCCACTTGTATTTCCTCCTCATCCGGCTTTCCCGGGAAATGTTGATCCGTCTGTGGAGTGGGTACGTTCAGTACACCACACCGTCACATCCTTCACAATTATAGTTAGTCCTCGATTAAACCGCAACTCACGGTTGTAACATAGAGAAAAACGCCACTTATTCAGCGGCGTTCTCTTGTGGAAGCACTTTTTTCAATCGCTTATCAAAGTCTCGGCGCGGCATGAGTACACTCGCCCCGCAGCCTTGACACTTGATACGAATGTCCATCCCGACCCGAGTCACCTGCCAACGGTTCGTCTGACAGGCGTGTGGTTTCTTCATTTCTACAAAATCGTTCAACTCATACGATTTAGCCTGCATTTTCGGGCGCTCCTTTAGTCGATGTGGTTGGCGGCATCATGACGGTCCGCGGATACGGGATCTCGATTCCGCGCTCATCAAGTCCGGTTTTCAACTCTTTATGCAAAATCCGTCCGGCCGCGAAATGTTGCGTCGGTGGCACTTCGGCCATGAGACGATAGACGACTTCCGACGGTCCGAGCGACTGGACCCCGGCGAGCGTGATCGGCTCGATGAACAAGTCGTGATACTTCTCTTCGACAGTCTTCGCGATCTCTTTCAACGCCTTCTCGACTTTGCCCATGTCTTCTTCATAGGCGACACCGATATCGACGACCGCGACGCTGTTCTCGAGCGAGTAGTTCGTCACTTGCATGATCTGTCCGTTCGGGATGATCGTCACTTGCCCGTTCAATCCCTTCAACTTCGTCGTCCGAATCCCGACTTCGATGACGGTCCCGTCGACTTGTTGATTCAAATTGACGTAATCCCCGTTCTTGTATTGATTTTCAAAGATGATGAAGGCGCCCGTGATGACGTCTTTCACCAAGTTCTGCGCCCCGAACGAGATGGCGAGACCGGCGACCCCGGCCGATGCGATCAAACCAGCGATGTTGACGCCGAACTGGCCTAGCACCGTCAAAATCATAATCAAGCCAAGGACGTACCGAATCGTGTTTTGAGTCAGTTTTGACAGCGTCTCATTTTGGCGCTGGGCGACGATATTATCTTCTTTGATTTTGCGCAAGGCGAACACGCGCTGCACCATCGACGTCAAAATGCGTGACGCCACATAAAGCGCCAAGATGATGAGCGCGACACCTGTCAATTTAATGCCGAGCCCAATCCACATCTCCGTGTCTTGGAAATAAGCGACGAACCGATTGACGTTATCAATCGTCTCATCGGCCACTGTGCTCAAGTCTGTATCTGTATTTTGTGAAGCCATGTTGTCACCTCTAAAGTTATAGATTCTAACTCATCAAACCATAATTGACGACTTTTCTCAAACCCTACATCCGGACGTTATAAGTTTCGGTGTTCCGGGAATGGGATAATACGGTTTCATTCCGCAATTGCAACTAGACGCAGGCAGCTTAGAAGAGAGGATGAGATTCATGCCGTTTCGCCTAAAACCTCATAAACCATACTCTTTCTTCATCGAACATACCGAACGGAGTGGATCCAAGCTCTTTGCCGATCAACTGCACGACCAGTTGGCGAAAGAGACGCATCGTCCCATCGTCCTCGTGTGTATCGGCTCCGACCGTTCCACGGGGGATTCACTCGGACCGCTCGTCGGTACCTTCCTCGAAGAACGGTCCGTTCGCAATATCCATGTTTACGGGACACTGACAAAACCGGTCCATGCCTTGAACCTCGTCGAGACGCTCCACGAGATTCAGACACGATTTCACCGCCCCCTCATCATTGCAATCGACGCCTGTCTCGGCCGATTGTCGAGTGTCGGGTATATCTTCTTTTCGGAAGGGCCGCTCGCTCCTGGCGCCGGCGTCCAAAAAGAGCTCCCTTCGGTCGGTGAATACAACATCAAAGCTGTCGTCAACGTGAGCGGCTTTATGGAGATGATGATTTTGCAGAACACACGCTTACATCTCGTCTACGAGTTGGCCCGTTTCATCACCGACGGGTTAGTCGAGTTCGACTTACGAATCGGACGGCTCCATCAAGAAGAGGCAACCATTACCCGGCTTCGTCAATCTCGCGACGAATCGAAATCTTGAGGCGATAAAAGCGTCAACAAATGCTCCAAATCGTCTTGCGAGAAATACTTCAGCTCGAGGACGCCCCCTTTTCGACGCGGGCGAATCGATACATCCATTTGAAGACGTTCCGCTAGCACCGCCTCGACGGCTTCCACGTCGGCGTCCGAGCGTTTGAGCGTCTTTTTTTCAATGCGCTCTTTTTGTAAATAGCGCTCGAGTCGGCGGACCGTCCATTGCTCGGCGATGACGCGACGGGCAATCTGTTCCATCGCCTGAACCGATTTCATGCCGGTGATGGCCCGGGCGTGGCCCATCGTCAACTCACCGACCATGACCGCATGCTGGACCGCATTCGGTAACCGAAGCAGTCTCAGGCTGTTCGTCACATGGCTCCGACTCTTGCCGACGCGTTCGGCCAGTTGTTGCTGGGTCAATCCGAGCGTTTGCATCAACTGTTCGTAGGCGAGCGCCTCTTCGATCGCGTTCAAGTCGGCACGTTGAATATTCTCAATCAAGGCGAGTTCCATGACGCGGTCCGAGTCGGCCGTGACAATCAATGCCGGGATATCCGTCTTGCCGGCTAACTTCGCAGCTTGAAACCGGCGCTCGCCGGCGATGATTTCATAAAACCCACTCGCTTTACGGACGACGATTGGTTGCAACACACCATAACGTTCAATCGATTGCCTGAGCTCGTCTAGCTTTTCTGGTTCGAACTGCTTACGGGGCTGGTTCGGGTTGGGACGAATGTGTTTAATCGGTAACCGTTCCATCATGATTCCTCCATTCCTTCTGACTGATAGCTATAAAAAAAGCACAGGCTCACTTTTGTGGCCGTGCTTTCGGGATTCGAATTCGAATTTCAACAAATTCGTCTTCTTCGACTTCCTCGGTCTGGACTTCAATCCCGGTCTTTCCGATCAAACTGACCGAGTCCCGGATCGTATTGAGGGCGATTCGCGTGTCACGTGCGAAACTTTTCGTCCGACGGCGTTGCTTTTTCGGTTTCCGCTTCTCTTCTTCAATCGGTGTCGTCAAGAAGGCGACGCGTTCTTCCGTCTCTTTGACGTTAAAGTCCTGCTCTATAATCTCCATGAGCACTTGGAGCTGGAGTCCTTCCTCTTTGAGCGGCAAAAGCGCCCGAGCGTGACGTTCATTGATTTGGCGGTCGCGCAAACATTGCTTGACGTCGTTCGGCAATTTCAACAGGCGTAGTTTATTGGCAATTGTCGACTGACTCTTGCCGAGACTCTTCGCGAGCGCGTCTTGTGTCAGACCTTTCATGGCGAGCAGACGATCATATGCTTCCGCTTCCTCGATTGGACTGAGCTGTTCGCGTTGCAAGTTCTCAATCAGCGCCAAGGCAGCTGTCGTATCGTCATCCATCTCCCGGACGATGGCCGGAATGACCGACCAGCCGAGCGATTTAACGGCGCGGAAGCGGCGTTCCCCAGCGATAATCTCGTAGCGTCCCTCTTCTGCTTTTCGGACGACGATTGGCTGCAAAAGACCATGTTCGTCAATCGTGACGGCCAATTCGTCAATTTTAGCCGGCTCGAATACTTTACGCGGTTGATAACGGTTCGGTAAAAGCAACGATAAGGCAATTTCTTGGACAGCATCATTCGATTTGACTTCTGCCAGTTCCGCGACGGCTACTTCCGGACGACTTCCGAACAGTTTAGCAAATGTTTTCTTCAACGTCGGCACCCCTCTATGTAAAAAATAAGCAGATTCCACTACCGGAATCTGCTTTTAGTTTCACGTGAAACACTATTGCTCAGATTAGCGGCTCTTTCGCTGGGGTACCCGCTTTACGTGGATATTTCCCAGGCGTTTTTCGTAATTTATCTACAATTACGATATTACGCTCACTCATCTCTCCTGGCAATAGGAACTGGTGTGTCGTTTTTACTTTCCCACCGAGCACGGCCAAGGCGTTTTTCGCATCGATAAGCTCGTCGGAAACCTTCGCTGCTTTGAGCGCTACGAACGTTCCGCCGACTTTTGCGAGCGGTAAACAGTACTCGGCGAGCACCGTCATCCGGGCAACCGCACGGGCGGTTACGACATCAAATTGCTCACGAAATTTTTTATTTTTTCCAAACTCTTCGGCGCGTCCATGATGGAACGCCACACCTTCTAACCCGAGCGCGAGCGCGAGTTCGTTTAAGAACGTGATCCGCTTGTTAAGCGAGTCGATAATCGTCACGTGAAGGTGCGGGAATAGAATTTTGAGCGGCAAACTCGGGAATCCAGCCCCGGCACCGACATCACATACGGTATCCACGTTTGCGAAGTCGAAATGGAACGCCGCACTGAGCGAGTCATAGAAATGCTTCAAATACACTTCTTCCTTGTCCGTGATCGCCGTCAAATTCATCTTCTCATTCCACTCGACGAGCATCTCGAAATACAGTTCGAACTGAGCGAGTTGTTTCTCGCTCAATTCAAACCCTTCTGCCTGCAGCGCCTCAATAAATTGGGATTGGTTCATCGTTTCACTCCACTGTCGCGTATTGTCCTTGCTCGATATAGACAAGAAGGATCGAAACGTCCGCCGGGTTTACCCCGGAAATACGTGACGCTTGTCCAATCGAGAGCGGACGAACTTGTTTTAGTTTTTGTTTCGCTTCCGTCGCAAGACCACCGATTGCATCGTAATCGAGTTTCTCCGGAATCCGTTTTTCTTCCATCCGACGCATCTTCTCGACTTGCTCGAGCTGCTTCGAGATGTAGCCTTCGTATTTCACTTGAATCTCGACTTGCTCCGCCACTTCAAACGGCACTTCGATCGGTGCCGGTGCAAAGCGCATGAGCGTCGCGTACGTCACTTCTGGCCGCTTCAAAAGAATACTGGCATGCGTCGCTTCTTTGAGCGGGTTCGCGCCAACTTCTTCGAGCACGGCGTTCACGTCAGCCGACGGTTTGATGACGAGTCCGTTGAGACGTTTTACTTCTGCCGCAATCGCGACTCGTTTGTCTTCAAGATGGGCATGACGCTCTGGTGACAATAGACCGACTTCATGACCGATGTCGCTCAAGCGAAGGTCCGCATTGTCGTGACGCAGGAGCAACCGATACTCGGCACGGGATGTGAGCAAGCGATACGGCTCGTTCGTCCCTTTCGTCACGAGGTCGTCAATCAAGACGCCGATATACGCCTGTGAGCGGTCCAAGATGACCGGATCTTTGCCGAGCACTTGGCATGCGGCGTTGATTCCGGCCATGATTCCTTGTCCGGCCGCTTCTTCATAGCCGCTCGTCCCGTTGATTTGACCTGCCGTGAACAATCCGCCGACCGTCTTCGTCTCGAGTGTCGGCCAAAGTTGCGTCGGTACGACTGCATCGTACTCAATCGCGTATCCAGGGCGCATCATCTCTGAGTTCTCAAGCCCTGGAATCGTCCGGAGCATTTGATGCTGAACGTCTTCCGGCATACTCGTCGAGAAGCCTTGCACGTAAATTTCTTCCGTGTCGCGACCTTCTGGCTCGAGGAAGATTTGGTGACGCGGTTTATCGTTGAACCGGACGACTTTATCTTCAATCGATGGGCAGTAACGCGGGCCCGTCCCTTTGATGGCACCTGAGTACATTGGCGAACGATGCAAGTTCTCATCAATCAATTGGTGCGTCCGCTCGCTCGTGTAGGTGAGCCAGCACGGGATTTGCTCGATCGGGTCGAGGTCTTTCGATGTGTAGGAGAAGAGCGACGGATTGTCGTCCCCTGGTTGAATCTCCGTCTTCGAGTAATCGATCGTCTTGCCGTCGATTCGTGGTGGTGTCCCCGTTTTGAAACGGACGAGTTCGAGCCCGAGCTCTTCTAAATGCTTCGACAATTCGACCGAAGGCATCTGGTTGTTCGGACCGCTCTCATACGACAACTCGCCGATGATGATTTGACCGCGCATGAACGTACCCGTCGTGACGATGACCGCTTTCGAGCGGTACTCCGAACCGGTATTCGTGACGACACCGGCGACTTTCCCGTCTTCGATGAGAAGTCGTTCGACGAGCGCTTGACGAAGCAATAGGTTCGGTTCGTCTTCAAGCACTTTCTTCATATGATTTTGGTATTGGAATTTGTCCGCTTGCGCCCGTAATGCGCGCACTGCTGGACCTTTTGATGTGTTGAGCATCTTCATTTGAATGTATGTCGCATCGATCGCCTTCGCCATCTCGCCGCCGAGGGCATCGATTTCGCGAACGACGATCCCTTTCGCGGGACCACCGATCGATGGGTTGCAGTACATGAATCCGACCATATCCGGATTCATCGTGAGCATCGCCGTTTTCGCGCCCATGCGTGCCGACGCCAGTGCGGCCTCGATCCCTGCATGACCGGCTCCGATGACGATGACATCAAACTCGCCTGCCGTGTAAGCCATAGTTGTTCCTCCTTATTATTTCCCAAGACAAAACTGTGAAAAGAGTTGATCAATCAAACTTTCTTGAACGGTGTCCCCGTTGATCTCGCCGAGCGTGTCCCACGCCCGTCGTAAATCGATTTGGACCATATCGATCGGCAAATTCATGACGGCACTTCCGAGCGCCTCATCGATTTGTTCGATCGTCCGTTTGATGAGTTGAATGTGTCGTGCGTTCGAGATATATGTCATATCCTGTGATTCGACGCCTTTAGCGAAGAACAAGTTCGAGATCGCCTTCTCCAATGCGTCGATTCCCTCTTCTAATAAGAGAGACGTCGCCACGATCGGGCGACCTGCCGCTAGTTTCTCCAGCTTAGAAGAATCCATACTTTGTGGCAAGTCCGTCTTATTAATGATGATGATCGCATTCATACCAGCAATCGCCTCAAACAAGGCCTCATCCTCGATAGTCAGACCTTCGTGCCCGTTCAAGACGAGCAAAATCAAGTCCGCGCCCGTGAGCGCCTTGCGCGATTTCTCGACACCGATCCGCTCGACGATGTCTTCCGTCTCGCGAATCCCTGCCGTATCAATCAATTTGAGCGGAACGCCTTTGACGTTCACATACTCTTCAATCGTATCGCGCGTCGTGCCGGCGATTTCCGTGACAATCGCTTTCGTCTCTTGAACGAGCGTGTTCATGAGCGATGACTTGCCGACGTTCGGCCGACCGATAATCGCTGTCGCGAGACCTTCCCGCAAGATTTTCCCTTGTCGCGCCGTCTCAAGCAGTTGCTCGAGCACACGCTTCACTTCGCAAGCCTTGTCTTCGACGATGGCCTGGGTCATCTCTTCGGCGTCGTATTCCGGGTAGTCGATATTGACCTCGACCGCCGCAATCGTCTCAAGCAACAATTGACGCAACTCGCGGACAAGCCGTGACAAACGTCCTTCCATTTGTGACATGGCGACGTTCATGGCCCGATCCGTTTTGGCACGAATC
Source organism: Exiguobacterium sp. s21 (assembly GCF_018617975.1). Lineage (NCBI taxonomy): Bacteria > Bacillati > Bacillota > Bacilli > Caryophanales > Exiguobacterium > Exiguobacterium sp. s21. The sequence continues at coordinate 67,967 of NZ_JACSLF010000013.1, forward strand.
AAATCCATGACGGCTTCTGCTTGCGACAAATCGATGCGTCCATTTAAAAAGGCGCGTTTCGTGAACTCGCCCGGTTCTGCCAAGCGGATGTCCGGTTGTTCAAGAATCAGTTCGAGGACACGATTGACCGCGACGATTCCTCCGTGGCAATTGATTTCGACGACGTCTTCTCGCGTGAACGTCTTCGGTGCGCGCATGATGCTCACCATGACTTCATCGACGACCTCGTCCGTGCCAGGACGTTTCAATTTTCCGTAATGGATCGTATGTGACTCCACTTTCGTCAAATCTTTTCCAGAAAACACACGGCCCACCGTCTCGACGGCGCGGTCACCGGACAAGCGGACGATTCCGATTGCCCCTTCACCCATCGGCGTCGAAATCGCCGTAATCGTGTCAAACTCTAGCATCATCTTTCCCTCCCATACTTCTTACTACTTCCTCTATCTTATGCATAACGCACCTACTATACACGATATTTGTCTCGAACGAAAGAGTCCGACCTCTCGAGCAACGGTTGCATTTCAAGGAATTACTTTAGTACAATAAAGGAATATATTTCCATGGAGGACGTGATGAAATGCGACAGCAAGATGCCATCGCCACATTGACCGACAGCCTCATCTCCGACACGGATGTGCAGGCCATTTTCTTGAAAGGATCGTTCGGACGTGGTGAAGCGGACGAACATTCCGATGTCGACTTGTACGTCATGGTCGCCCCTGACAGCCTGAATGAGTTCTTGCCGCGCCGCCGCGACCATCTGGCCACATATCGCCCGATCCTGCTCGAGGACGAAATCGATATCGTGGCCCCGCAACTGATCGTCGTCTATGATGATTTCTTGCATCTCGACTTCTTCACGGTGACGGCGGACACGTTGAACCATCAAGACACAATTACGGTGCTGTACGATCCGGAACACCGACTGCAACATCACCCGAGTTCGCTCACTTTATCTGTTGAAAATTTGAGCGGACACGTGTTTGATGCGATTTGGTTCTTTTTCCAATATACGAAAGCCCGTGACCGCGGCAACGATGTCTGGGCCGTCGAGATGCTCCGGCAAGGCATGAGTCATTTCGCTTACGCACTTGCCGCTCACTATGAACCTGAACGGGCCGCGCTCGGGTTGAAAGACGTGGCCGCCCGGCAGCGGATTGAAATCCGGACCTTTTATGAAGCGTTGACACCCGACCATCATGCGACAGCCGCTCGCTGGTATATCTCCCGTCTCGAAGCCGAGCGTCCCTTCTTCGAGACGACCGTTGCGTTCGAAGTGATTCGTCCGTTTTTGGACCGACTCGTCACTCGTGAAAAAAGCCGCTCCTGATGTGAGCGGCTTTCGTTTATGCTTGCTGACGTCTCGACGAGCGGAGCGTGAAATAGAGCACCCATTCGATCACCCCGACGGCGATGAGAAAACCGCCGAACAATTGGAACAAGACGAGCAGGCTATCGAACGGGTTCGCCAACATGAGCAGGCCAATCCCAATCCACAATAGACTGCTCAGCATGAAGTACATCCACCGATTGGCGATCGTCCGGCGAAATCCGACGGCTTGAATCAACCGGATGATCCCCCCGAACAAGAAGAGGGCACCGATGAAGATTGGAAGCAGGCTCGCTAACGTCTCGGCGAAGAAAAAGACGATCAAGGCGATCAATAGATAGATGATTCCCATAAAAAAGCCGGGTGGGAGGCCGTTTCGTTTGTGGCGCAACCCTTGAACGATGGCGATTAGACCGATGATGGCAAAATAAGCCGCGACCACATAGACAATCGCATCAAAAAAGAAACGTGGATATAAGATGATGAGTAAACCGATGATGACATAAAGTGCTGCCTGAATGAATGTCGACCGTTCCAACCGTTTGATAAGCGTCTCCATTTGAAAGACCCCTTTCCGATGTAACGAAGTAGACCACTTCTTCCTTTATTCCCGTATTCGGCCCTTATCCATCCGAAGCGACAAAAAAAGGCTGTGGATTGGTTATCCACAGCCTTAGGATTTATTTACGTTTTTTCTTTTTCGTCTTCTTCTCTTCTTCAGCAAGCGCGGCACGTTCTGCTTCTTTCGCCGCAATCTTCGCTTCAGCTTGGACTTTCATCTTCTCACGCATCGGGAGCATGATTGCCATCGTCACGATGATCGAGATGATGTAACCGACGACCCAGTACATCGAGAGGGCAGCCGGAAGGGTAATCGACATGACGAAGATCATCACCGGGAAGATGTAGAGCATCATTTTCAATTGTGGGTTTTGTTCTTGGCCCGCCATTGAAATTTTTTGCTGTGCAAACGTCAAGATTGCCGCGAGAATCGGCAAGATGAACGTCGGATCTGGTGCCCCGAGGTCGAACCAAAGGAACTGCGCTTCAAAGATTTCAGGTGTCCGACGGATCGCATCGTAGAACGCGAAGAGGATCGGCATTTGAATCAAGATTGGCAAGCAGCCCGCGAGCGGGTTGATTTGATACTCTTGATACATCTTCATCATTTCTTCTTGAAGCTTGCGTTGCGTCTCTTGGTCTTTCGAGCTGTACTTCTCACGAAGCTTGAGCATTTCCGGTTGCAACACTTGCATCGCACCCATGCTCTTCGTCTGCTTGATCATAAGCGGTAAAATCAAGAGACGAACGATAATCGTCGCAACGATGATCGAGTATCCGTACTGCCACGTCCCACCGATTAAGTAAGCCGCTTCTTTCAACAACCATGCCAATGGCCAAACAAAGTATTTCGACCAGAAGCCTTCCGTCTCAGCCGTGATCGGCTCTCCTTGGATCGTCGATGGGTCGACACAACCAGCCATCAACATGATGACGCCGGTCATGACGGCCAACAATCCTAATTTTAGCTTTTTGCTCATAGTTCCTCCTACGCTTTCTTTATCGATTCTTTTGTTTCATCACACGTCTATCGGTCAATCCTAATTAGTTCGCGTTATATATGAAAGAACGAGCTCGGATTGTTACGATCGATCGACTTGTCTCTGCTTCCAAACTTTAGCCCGTTTAAAGACGTGTTTCAAGCTTTCCGTCACTTCATCTTGTGTAAGGGACGTCGCAGGTTTGCGCGCAATGATGACGTAATTGTGCGGAGCCACGTTTGGTTCGAGCAAGCGAAGTGATTCACGCATCAATCGTTTCATCCGGTTTCGTTCCACGGCATTTCCAAGCTTTTTACTGACCGAAAGTCCGACCCGGAAGTGCGCTTGATCCGCTTTTTGCGTGTAGACGACAAACTGACGATTGGCCACGGAGCGTCCTTCACGAAACACCGCTTGGAACTCTTCATTCTTTTGCAGGCGGTATTCTTTTTTCAAAATTCTCACTCCATCCTTCACTTCAAAAATCGTCAACTAACATCATACCATATCCCATTCGTTTCAACGAGGGCGAATCAGCTTTTTCCGTCCGTTTGTGTGACTTCTGTGACGATATAAAAAAAGATTGCCCAAGGAAAAATCCTCGGGCAATCTCATGATCTTTATTAGACAGTCAAGGCTTTGCGGCCTTTACGACGGCGAGCTGCAAGAATGTTGCGGCCGTTTTTAGTCGCCATGCGAGCACGGAATCCGTGGACTTTCTTACGCTTACGGTTGTTAGGATTGAAAGTTGGTTTCATGGTTAAAGCACCTCCTCAAGGTTAACGCTCTATTAGCAAGTTATAGTTTCATTTAAGGCAGTCTTTAAGATTATATAAACAGTTCCCCAGATTGTCAATGAATTTTCGTTAGGTTTTCCATTAGGGCGAAATCAATTGCCAGGGGAGGGGGAGACGATCTCTGGATGGCACGATTTAGAAGAAACGGAAGCGTTAAGTAACATCGAGAATTAACAATCTTACAGTGACTTTTTTACAAACAGCTGTCTTAAGCCATTTTATCCACATATCCCAAGAGTTATCCACACTTATATGTGAATAACTCCTTCTTTTTCAACAAATTAAGCATGCCGTTTTTTAATTTTTCATTTTCTTCTTTTAAAAAAATATTCTTCTCCATTCCTTCTTCCTCTTTTGTGTATAACTTTTCTGACCACAACTTTGCTTACTAACAATTATCCACAACATATCCACAGTTTATCCACACTGTACACAGCATGTGGATAACTGCCTGTGGATTCTTTTGGTCGTCTGTGGATAAATATCAAAAACCGTTGCCACGTCTATTTTATTTTGATAAACTGAATGTGCACAAACTTGTGGATGAACTTTTAGCAATTCCAAGATATACACAGGCTGTGGATAACTGTTATCCCCAACATCAACACCATGTGGATAACGTTATCCACAGTTTTTGTTCTCTGGGGATAACCCTAGTATCTACTATAGAATAGTGAATGTGTATATCATGTGAATAAGTTTCGCCAACATGTGAGTAAAGGAGGTCTTTCATTGAAGAATGCTCGCGAGATTTGGAGAAATGTTTTATCTCTGATTGAAGAAGAGGAACGAACGCCAAAAGCCAGCTTTGATATGTGGTTGAAATCAACAGAAGGAATTTCGTTGATGGGGACGACGCTCGTCGTATCCGCGCCAGCCAGTTTCATTGTGACTTGGCTTGAACGTCAGTACTTGTCATTGTTACAAGATACGATTGAAGAAGTGACAAACAACAAGCTTGAGATTCATTTTATCGAGGAGTCGCAAGCACACAAGTATGCACCTGCGGATGGATCGAAAGAAACGATTGCTGCCACAGAAATGAAAGAACAGCCGATTCCAGTACTGCCAAAAGAGGAAGGGAACCTCGGACAACTGAATGACAAATACATTTTCGAGACATTTGTCATCGGCTCCGGAAACCGGTTTGCCCATGCCGCCTCGCTCGCCGTGGCAGAAGCTCCGGCCCGCGCCTATAACCCGCTCTTCATTTATGGGGGAGTCGGACTCGGCAAGACACATTTGATGCATGCGATTGGGCATTACGTGAAAGGGCAAAAGCCTGGCGCACGAATTGCTTACGTATCATCTGAAAAGTTCACAAATGAGTTCATCAACTCGATTCGTGACAATAAGACCGAAGAGTTCCGTAACCGTTATCGGAACATCGATGTCCTCTTGATTGATGACATTCAGTTCTTGGCCGGTAAAGAGCAGACGCAGGAAGAGTTCTTCCATACGTTCAATGCGCTTCATAACGACCAAAAACAGATTGTGATTTCTAGCGACCGACCGCCTAAAGAGATCCCGACGCTCGAAGATCGTCTTCGTTCGCGGTTCGAATGGGGTCTTATCACAGATATCACACCGCCTGACCTCGAAACGCGGATTGCCATCTTACGTAAGAAAGCGACAGCAGAAGGGCTTGATATCGCGAACGACGTCATGCTGTACATCGCCAATCAAATCGACACGAACATTCGTGAGCTCGAAGGGGCGTTGACGCGCGTCGTCGCCTACGCCAAACTCGTCGGTCGTCCGATTGATCCGGATGTCGCTGCCGAAGCGTTGCACAATATCATGCCGGTCCAAGAAGCGAAGAAAATCGTCATTCGTGACATTCAAGAGATTGTCGGTCGTCACTTTAATATTGAAGTAGACGAGCTGAAAGCGAAGAAACGGACGAAGACGCTAGCATTCCCTCGTCAAATCGCGATGTACTTGTCCCGTGAGATGACGGAAAGCTCGCTTCCTAAGATAGGAGAAGAGTTCGGCGGACGTGATCACACGACAGTTATCCACGCTCATGAGAAAATTAGTACGTTACTCAAGCATGATCCAGAGATGCAAGAGACGATTCAGACACTAAAGAAGGCTTTGTCCTAACGTCTTGTGTTTCGCTGTGGATATCCTGTGGATAAACCCACATAGTTATCCACATGTTATTCACAGGCAGAATGGCTTAGTACGAGTGGTTCAAGTGACTTATCCCCAGTATCCACAGCCCTTATTACTATTATGACTTAAATAATACTATTATTATTAAACTATATGACTCAGTTCACTTAGGAGGAATTATCCACATGCACTTAACGATTCAGCGAGATGTATTCATGCAAGCCGTACAAGACGTATCGAAGGCCGTTGCTTCTAGAACGACGATTCCAATCCTCACAGGTTTAAAGCTTGAGGCTCATGCCGATGGGTTGACACTCACAGGAAGTGATACCGAGATTTCAATCGAACGCTTAATCCCGATTGAAGAAGGCGGAATCGAACTCATTCAAATCCAACGAGCAGGCAGCGTCGTGCTCAATGCACGCTTCCTTGGCGAAATTGTTAAAAAGTTGCCGACGAATGAAGTGACACTTGAAGTGTCTCCAAACTTTATGACGCGGATTGAGTCAGGACAAGCCGAATTCCACTTGAACGGACTCGACCCAGATGAATACCCACGTCTTCCTGAGCTTTCAAGCGAGCGTCGTTTTTACTTGCCGGCTGATTTGTTGAAGACAATCATCCGTCAGACGAGCTTCGCTGTATCAGCACAAGAGACACGTCCCGTTCTTACAGGGGTTAACTTCTCAGCTGAGAAAGGATTTTTGACTTGTGTCGCCACGGATAGCCACCGTTTAGCCCTCCGTCGGGCACGGTTCGAGACCGACAACGATTTGACGTTCCAAAACGTTGTCGTACCGGGCCGCTCATTGAACGAGCTCGCTAAATTGCTCGACCGCGAAGAATTGCCAGTCGAGATTGTTTTGACGGATCAACAAATTTTATTCCGAATGAAAAACATCTCGTTCTTCTCACGTCTCTTAGACGGGGCGTACCCGGACACATCACGTTTGATTCCGGAAGAATACCGGACAGCGGTCCGTTTGAACGCTAAAGATTTCTTGCAGGCAATTGACCGAGCCTCGCTGCTCGCCCGGGCCGATCGCAACAACGTCATTAAATTTGTCGCGGAAGAAGCGACGACGGTTGAAGTTTCGTCCCACTCTCCAGAAGTCGGGAAAGTGTCAGAACGCGTCAGCATCCTGTCGCTTGAAGGAGAAGAGTTAAAAATTTCATTCAACTCTAAATTTGTGATGGATGCACTCCGTGCGCTTGATGCTTCAGAAATCGAAATCCAGTTTACGGGTTCGATGCGACCGTTCATCTTGCGTCCGGTCGAACAGGATAGCGTCCTTCAGTTGATCTTGCCAGTCCGTACGTCTTAAATCTGACGGAGCGGATTCGGGGATGATGAGGTGTTTCACCTTATCATCCCCGTTTTTGCCTTATTCGACGTTTTTCGATAAACTAATAAGTATGGCGATTTTTTGTACTAAGTATGAAAGAAAGGAAGTGACGACATGCAAAAAGTGTCGATTACAACCGAGTATGTAACACTCGGACAATTTTTGAAGTTGGCTGATATTATTTCAAGCGGAGGCCAAGCGAAGTTCTTTTTAGAGGACGTTCAGATCAAAGTGAACGGCGAGGTCGATCAACGTCGCGGACGGAAACTACGGGATGGGGATACGATCGAAGTCGAAGGCTTCGGAGACTTCCAAATCGAGGGGAACTAACGTGCACTTAAAGTCGATCCGATTGCAAAACTACCGCAACTACGAAACCCTCGAGCTAGATTTTTCAGAACAGACGAACGTTCTCATCGGGGAAAATGCCCAAGGGAAAACGAATCTACTCGAATCGATTTACGTACTTGCGCTCGCGAAGTCACATCGGACGACGCAAGACCGTGAACTGATCGGCTGGGAAGCGGATGCTGCGATGGTCGAAGGGCGGATTCATAAACGGACCGGTGAGACGGTCCAATCGCTCACGTTTTCACCGAAAGGGAAAAAAGCGAAATTGAACCATCTCGAACAACGTCGTCTCAGCGACTACGTCGGGGCCTTCAACGTCGTACTGTTCGCACCAGAAGACCTCGCCATCGTCAAAGGCAGCCCGCAAGGACGACGTCGGTTTTTAGATATGGAGATCGGGCAAGTGAGTCCTGTCTATTTACATGAATTGAATCAGTATTTGAAGACGCTGAAGCAACGGAACGCCTTGTTGAAGCAGCTGTCGATCAAAGGCGGGGATGAGACACTGCTCGAGGTACTTACCGATCAAATGATTGAACTTGCGGTGAAAATCGTTTCACGGCGCCATCATTTCATCGATCAACTCGAAAAATGGGCCGGACCGATTCACGCCGGCATCACGCGAAACTTGGAGACACTGACGATTCAGTACGTATCGGATACATTCCAAAAAGAACGTTACCCAAAAGATGCGATGTTTGAAACGTATCGTCGAAAGTTTGATAAAATAAGAGAGAACGAACGAAGACGGGGTGTGACGTTATTTGGTCCGCATCGAGATGATTTTGAGTTGTACGTCAACAATCGCAATGTCCAAACGTTCGGTTCGCAAGGTCAGCAGCGCACAGCGGCTTTGTCTTTAAAGCTAGCGGAGATTGAACTGATTCACGAAGAGGTCGGGGAATATCCGCTGCTCTTGTTAGATGACGTGTTATCTGAATTAGACGACCATCGCCAAACCCATCTGCTCGATACGATGGGCCAAAAAGTCCAAACGATTATCACGACAACCAATATTGATGGGATCGCTCACGAAACGATTCAACAAGCAAAGGTGTTTCACGTGAAACAGGGCGAAGTTGAAACAGAATCTGTATGAAGTAAGACCAATCCATATGAACACCAATTCATGTATAGTAGGTGAATGAAACCGATGAGTAACGAAAACGAAAAACAAATGCAAGATTATGGTGCCGATCAGATTCAAGTACTTGAAGGGTTAGAAGCTGTTCGCAAACGCCCGGGGATGTATATCGGTTCGACGAGCTCACGAGGACTCCATCACTTAGTATGGGAAATCGTCGATAACTCGATTGACGAAGCACTCGCGGGACACTGTGACACGATTACGGTCACGGTCGAGCCGGGTAACTCAGTCGTCGTTGAAGACAACGGGCGAGGCATCCCGGTCGATGTTCAAAAGAAAACGGGACGTCCAGCCGTTGAAGTCATTTTCACGGTCCTTCACGCCGGAGGTAAATTCGGTGGTGGCGGATATAAAGTCTCAGGCGGTTTGCACGGCGTCGGGGCCTCGGTCGTTAACGCCTTGTCGACGAAACTTGAAGTGTTCGTTCGCCGTAACGGCAACGTCTACTACCAATCATTCAAACGCGGTGTTCCACAAGGAGAACTCGAAATTGTTGGTACGACTGATACGACGGGTACGACTGTCCGTTTCTTCCCGGACGGCGATATCTTTGAGGAGACGCTCGAATACGACTTTGATTTACTCGCCACACGTCTGCGCGAACTTGCCTTCCTGAACAAAGGGCTTCGCATCGTCGCAAAAGACGAGCGCAGTGATGAGACGATTGAACGCAACTATCATTACGAGGGCGGAATCAAGTCATACGTTGAACACTTGAACCGCTCAAAAGCCTCAATCCACGATGAGCCTGTCTATGTACATGGCACGAAGGATGGGATTGAAGTTGAGATCGCGCTTCAGTACAACGAAGGATTTGCGAGCAACATCTATTCATTCACGAACAACATTCCGACCCACGAGGGCGGAACGCACGAGACAGGGTTCAAAACGGCACTGACTCGTTCGATCAACGACTATGCAAAACGCTTCGGTCTCATGAAAGAAGCCGATGGTAGCTTGTCAGGGGATGACGTACGTGAAGGATTGACGGCGATTGTCTCGGTCAAACACCCATCGCCACAGTTCGAGGGTCAAACGAAGACAAAGCTCGGCAACGCTGACGCTCGTACAGCGACAGACTCGCTCTTCACAGACACGTTTGAGCAGTTCTTGCTTGAGAACCCGTCTGTCGGGCGATTGATTGTCGACAAAGGTTTAATGGCGGCACGTGCTCGTCTTGCAGCGAAACGTGCTCGTGAAATGACTCGCCGAAAAGGAATCCTCGAAGTCAGTTCATTGCCTGGGAAACTAGCAGACTGTTCATCGAAAGATGCATCGAAGTCTGAATTGTACATCGTCGAGGGTGACTCGGCCGGTGGCTCTGCAAAATCAGGTCGCGATCGTCACTTCCAAGCGATCTTGCCGATTCGAGGTAAAATCATCAACGTCGAAAAAGCGAGACTCGATAAGATTTTAGCCAACCAAGAAGTTCGTACAATTATTACGGCGCTCGGGACTGGGATCGCGGAAGAGTTCGATCTCGCGAAGGCGCGGTACCATAAATTGATTATCATGACCGATGCCGACGTCGATGGAGCCCACATTCGGACACTGCTCTTGACGTTCTTCTACCGTTACATGCGTCCGCTCGTTGAAAGCGGCTATGTGTATATCGCGCAACCGCCACTTTACGGCTTGAAGCACGGAAAAGACGTCACCTACGTCCAAAATGAACGGGAACTGCAAGAAGCGATTAAACAGCTTCCAGAAAATGCTCGTTACAGTGTACAGCGTTACAAAGGTCTCGGTGAGATGGACCCTGAACAGCTGTGGAGCACGACGATGAATCCAGAGACACGCTCGATGCTTCGTGTCGACCTTCAAGACGCCATTGAGGCGGATGAGATCTTTGAAACACTCATGGGTGACAATGTCGAGCCGCGACGTGACTTCATCCAATCACATGCGCATTACGTGAAAAACCTCGATATTTAAAAAGAAGGGTAGGCAATAACGAATGGCAGAACAAGAAAATATCAAGGATATAAATATTAGCCAAGAGATGCGCACCTCGTTCATGGACTATGCGATGAGCGTAATCGTGTCACGTGCCCTCCCAGATGTACGAGACGGTTTGAAGCCGGTTCACCGCCGCATTCTTTATGCGATGAACGAACTTGGAATTCGTGCTGACAAGCCCCATAAGAAATCGGCGCGTGTTGTCGGTGACGTTATCGGTAAGTATCACCCACACGGTGACTCTGCCGTTTACGAGACGATGGTTCGGATGGCGCAAGACTTTAGTTACCGTTACGAACTCGTAGATGGCCACGGAAACTTTGGTTCTGTCGACGGTGACTCGGCGGCAGCGATGCGTTACACAGAAGCGCGGATGTCGAAAATTGCGATGGAACTCGTCCGTGATATCGGGAAGAATACAATCGATTACCAACCGAACTTTGACGGGGAAGAAAAAGAACCGGTCGTCATGCCTGCCCGGTTCCCGAACTTCTTGGTTAATGGAACGAGCGGGATTGCAGTCGGGATGGCCACGAACGTACCGCCGCATAACTTGAACGAAGTGATTGATGGGGTACTTGCATTGACGCATAATCCGGATATCACGATTTCTGAGTTGATGCAGCATATTCCTGGTCCTGATTTCCCGACAGCTGGTGAGATTTTAGGACGTAGCGGAATTCGCCGCGCCTATGAGACGGGTCGTGGATCGATCACGATGCGTGCCAAAGCTGAGATCGAAGTGTTGAAAAATGGCCGTGAGCGCATTCTCGTTCATGAAATCCCGTATCAAGTGAACAAAGCGCGCCTCGTCGAAAAGATTGCCGACTTGGTACGCGACAAGAAAATCGAAGGCATCACCGACCTTCGTGACGAATCAGACCGTAACGGGATGCGTGTCGTCATCGAAGTACGCCGGGATGCGAATGCCAGCGTCATTTTGAACAACTTGTATAAACAAACGCCGATGCAAACGACGTTTGGAGTCAACATGCTCGCCCTCGTCGGCGGTCGACCGAAGACCCTCAACTTGAAGCAGGCGATTTATTACTATATCGAGCACCAAAAAGAAGTCGTTCGTCGTCGGACACAATTCGACCTCGACAAGGCTGAGGCACGTGCGCACATCCTCGAAGGATTGCGCGTGGCACTGGATCATTTGGACGAAGTCATCGCCATCATCCGTAGTACACGGACCGGTGACGAGGCTCGCGAGAAGTTGATCGCTCGTTTTGGATTGTCGACTGAACAGACACAAGCGATTCTCGACATGCGTCTTCAGCGGTTAACTGGACTTGAACGAGAGAAAATCGAAGGCGAGTATCGTGAGATTCGTGCCTTGATTGAAGAACTTCGTGCCATTTTAGGGGACGAAGAACTCTTGCTCCAAATCATCCGCAACGAGTTGACAGAAATCAAAGAGCGTTACGGCGATCCACGTCGGACGGTAATCCGTACGGACATCATCGAACTCGAAGATGAAGATTTGATTCCGGTCCGTGACATGATGATCACACTTACGAGTGAAGGATACATCAAGTCGATCCCGAGTGACTCATATCGTACGCAACGCCGTGGTGGACGAGGGAAACAAGGAATGGGCACAAACGATGAAGACTTCGTGTTACGTCTTTTGTCTGCATCTACGCATGATACGATTCTCTTCTTTACGAATTTCGGCCGTGTCTTCCGCTTGAAAGGCTATGAGATTCCTGAGATGAGTCGGACTGCGAAAGGGATGCCGATTATCAACTTGCTCCAAGTCGATAAAGGAGAGAAAGTCGAAACGATGATTCCGGTCGATTTCCAGAGTTACTTGGCGGACAAGGCCATCGTCGAGGATGGCACTGAAGACTCGGAAGCGGAAGTGGCGGATGAGCAATTGTCGCTCGTATTCATTACGAAACAAGGACTCGTTAAACGTTCACCGCTCTCGGCGTATGCCCGCATCAATAAAAATGGACTTCGTGCCATCAGTTTGAATGACACCGATGAACTCGTCACCGTTCGTCTCGCGAAGAGCGACGACGAAATGTTGATTGTGACGCGTGAAGGGATGTCGATTCGTTTCCCACTTGAAGGGGAAGTGCGTTCGATGGGCCGTACAGCTCGCGGCGTTCGTGCCATCCGATTGAAAAAGGACGATGATCAAGTTGTCTCGATGGAAATCGTACGACCGACACAAGACGTATTGATCATCACGGAAAAAGGTTACGGAAAACGTACCGCAATGGAGCAATTCCGTACGCAAGGTCGAGGTGGTTCTGGAATCATCGGAATCAAGACCGACCGCGGCACCGTCGTCGGTATGCGAGTCGTGGATGAGGACGACGATATCATGCTCATGACCGAGCTCGGTGTCGCCATTCGAATTGACGCACAGACGATTTCACAAATGGGTCGCAGTACGCGCGGTGTGAAAGTCATGAACATCGAGGACGGCGATCGCTTAGCGACCATCGCAAAATTGAAAAAAGATGAGCTAGAAGAGGAATCAGCAGATGAGATGGAGAATGGATTTGATGGTGAAGCACCAGAAACCGACCTATCGTCTGAAGTGACCGAATAAGGCGAAACAGGTCGAACGGAGCTTCCGTTCGACCTGTTTTCATACGATCAGGAGGGATGAGCATGCGACTCGCTATTTCAAACGTTCACGTAGGGATGGTCCTAAAAACATCGGTCTCTTCATTAGAGGCTGGCATTAGACTGACGAATGAACATTTACGCTTGCTTCGGTTTTTAAAAGTGGAGACGATTGAAGTTGCTCCTGTGGAACGTCGTCGCTTCACGCAAGAAGAAGAACGCGATTTGTGTGAGAAGATCCTCCAATATGAACGTCACTATAATCAATGGGAGGAACGGATTGCTCCGAATCCCTATGAAGCCTTAGAGTTTATCCATCAATTGTTTCGTCGTGATTATCCATTATCAGCTATCGTTACATTTTTCACGAAACAACCACTTCGAAAAAATCACGTCATTCATCATGCGATTTATCGCGCACTCGTTGCAAGGACCTTGTCCAAGTATCGGGGGGATGAACATCGACTCCAGTTCGACTACGGCATCGCCTCGTATTTTGCAGACGCCAGCTACGCAAAAATTCGAAAATGGTCGCATATGCGTTATTTCACAAAAATGGAACGAGAGTTATTGTATCAACATCCACTCGTATCGATGGCGATGTTGCCTCAAGATCAGACGCTGCGCCAGCGCGTCAGTAAGTTGGTTGCGGAACACCATGAGCGTCTTAATGGTTCTGGCTTTCCGAATCGTCTCGAGGAGCGGTCGCTCCATCCGGCCTCGCCGCTGTTCATTGTGGCAGATCGATTTTGTCAGTTGACAGCCCCACGCACGTTTCGAGACGCTTTGACACCGGAAGAGGCATATTTCTATATGTGGCAAAATGAAGCTTACGATGGGGAAGCACTTACCCTTTTGGCGACATTGCTTGGATTTTATGAAGTCGGTCGAACTGTGTTGTTGAGTAGTGGGGTTCGAGGTACAATCCGTAACTATACACCGAACGTCGAACAACCGATTGTCATATCTGAACCGACGCAAGAAATGTACGATTTGACTCGTTTAGATGAAGTTCGAATCATTGCATTCCAATGATCTGTGGTGTGTTTCTTCTATATAGTGGCGACCGAAAACACACCACGTTTTTATTCTTTTAAAATATTTTATTTTTATAGTTGACGAATAGTAGAGCAGGTGCTATTATTAATGAGTCGCTAAGAGCGGCAGACGAACTTTGAAAACTGAACGATGAGGCAAAAAAGTTTTACAATTTTTGAATGAAGCGCAAGCTTCGTCATTTTTAAAGAGCTATATCAAATTCTTTGGAGAGTTTGATCCTGGCTCAGGA